>SPMW01000001.1 GCA_009827235.1 Candidatus Campylobacter infans
TTAGTTTTATCAACCCCCCCCTTTTTCTGCTTTTTGGATTTAGGGCTAAAAGCGCATTTAAAATTACCCCCCCCCCCCCCCCCGCAATAATAATCAATTATTAAGCTAATATTATGCTTATAATTATTTTGTGCCATCCAGCCTAAATTTTTTAAAGGCTCAACATTTTCTATAATCTCCATGGCTTCATTTTCTCTCATTTGCTTTGCTCCAAATTTTAAGATTGTATTAAAATTAAACCTAGCCTTACATTGCTTATAAATTTCTAGCAAAAACTCTTTTAGCACGATTTGTTCGCCCGTGCCTACATCAAACTCAGCGAATTTGCCAAAAGAATTTTTATTTTCATACACAGCCAAATACGCCCTTACCACATCATCGATATAAACAAAATCGCGCTTTTGCAAGCAGTTTGTTAGGTTGATTTGAGTGGCGTTATTTATTAATTCATTTATAAGCCACGCTATAAGCTTGTTGTTATCATCTTTTATGCCATACATATGTTCTATTTTCATATTAAAAATTTGCGTTTGGCTTAAATCGCGTTTAAGCCACTGGCTAAATTGATGTTTTGTTAAGGCGTAATTATTTATATTTTTTGAAAGTAGGGTGTCTGTGTTAAAAAAGGTTAAAATTTTATATTTTTTAGCCATTTCAAGCACTTTTAAGCCAAAAATCACATTTGCATTTAAAAGCTCGCTTAAATTTTCATTATTTCGCCCATATAAGCAAGCCGTGTGCATTATGCAAGTTATATTATTTTCTTTAAAAGCACTTTCTAAATTTTCTACATTATAAAATTTTAAATTATGATTGCTTAAATTTTCATATCGCCATAATTTAGAATTTGGGCGTTTTATGGCTATTACTTTTATGCCTTTTTCTAAAAGCGTTTTAGCAAGATGATAGCCTAAAAACCCGCTTGCGCCAGTGATTAAAAAGCTTTTGTTCATTATAAATTTTCTATTATAACTTTTGCGATTTTATCAAGCATAGCATTATTCATACCAGGATAAACTCCCAGCCAAAAGCCATCATTCATTATTTTATCGGTGTTTGTTAGCGTGGATGCTACTTTGTAAGCAGAAGTATCTCTAATGCTATCAAAGCAAGGATGTTTTATGATATTACCAGCAAAAACTGCTCTTGTTTGGATTTTTTGGCTTTCAAGTGCTGTTACAAGCTTTGCCTTATTTACTCCATCTTTACAAATTATTAAAAAGCCAAACCAGCTAGGATTTGAATTAGGGCTAGGATTTGGTAGAAGTAATTTATCTTGCGTGTTTTGTAATTTAGCCTTTAAGTATTCAAAATTTTCGCGTCTGCGTTTTGTAAAGTATTCTAGCTTTTCAAGCTGAGCGCAACCAATAGCAGCTTGCATATCAGTAGCTTTTAGGTTATAGCCAAAATGACTGTAAGTGTATTTGTGATCGTAGCCAAGGGGTAATTTGCCGTATTGCTTGCTAAATCTATGCCCGCAAGTATTATCACAGCCACCAAGACAATAACAATCCCGCCCCCAATCTCTAAATGAGCGTATAATGCGATCAAGCAAGGCTGAGTTTGTATAAAGTGCGCCACCTTCGCCCATAGTAATATGATGAGCAGGATAAAAGCTAGAAGTGCCAATATCACCAAAGGTGCCGGTTTTGGCGGTTTTGCCATTTAGGGTGTATTCTGAGCCGAGCGCATCGCAATTATCTTCAATTAGCCAAAGATTATGCTTTTTACAAAACTCACTTATGGCCTTTATATCAAAAGGATTGCCAAGAGAATGCGCTAACATCACGGCTTTTGTTTTGTTGCTTAGAGCTTGTTCTAAAAATTTCACCTCTATATTGGCACTTTCTAGGCAAACATCGACAAAAACAGGCACCGCTCCGTATTGTAAAATCGGCGTAATTGTAGTAGGAAAGCCACACGCTACGCTTATTACTTCATCGCCGCGTTTTATTTGGCGCTCTTTTAAAAGCGGGCTAGTAAGAGCCATAAAGGCCAATAAATTCGCGCTTGAACCAGAATTTACAAGGCTAACATAAGGCAGATTTAAATACTCGCCTAGCTCTTTTTCAAAACGCTGTGTGTATTTGCCAGCAGTTAGCCAAAACTCCAATGCCGAATCGCTTAAATTTAAAATTTCTTGCGCATCAAACACGCGCCCTGCGTAATTTATCCTATCGCCATCTTTATATTCAGATTGGATTAAGAAAGTTTCATAATATTGCTTAATGGCATTTAAAATTTCTAATCTCGCCTCGTCTTTGCTTTTGTTTTTAAACATTTTAAACTCCAAAATATTCTTTTATTTGTTGGTCTGTGATTTTGCTAGCACAAACTCCATTATCTAGTGCTTTATGCCACAAGACTACTTTTTTTACCGCTTCTTTTATGCTTAATTTTGGTTGCCAATCAAGAGCATTTTTAGCCTTTTCGCATTGAAGTTTTAAAAAGGTTGCTTCGTGCGGGGCGTTTTTTTGCGCTACGCTAACCCAATTTGTGCCATCTCCCCAGGCATCGCAAAACAAACTAGCTAATTTGCCAGTGCTAATGCAAGATTCATCATTTGGGCCAAAATTATATGAGCTTGCTAAATTTTTATTATTGTATTGTTTCATTGCTAGTAATAAATAGCCATTTAAACAATCTAAAATATGCCAATAAGGTCTTGTGGAGTTTGGATTGCGAAGTTGTATGCTTTGATTTTTTTGTGTGGCGCGAATACAATCAGGGATTATTCTATCAAGCGAATAATCCCCACCGCCTATTACATTGCCACTTCTAGCTGTGCTAATAGCTGGCGCGTTTGTGGTGTTAAAAAACGAATTTTTATAGCTATATGTTATAAGCTCAGAGCAAGATTTTGAGTTTGAATAAGGATCAAAGCCACAAAGCTCTTCATCTTCTCTATAACCCCAAAGCCATTCTTTATTTTTATAAACTTTATCGGTGGTTATATTGATAAAAGATTTTGCGCTAGCACATTGTCTTAACGCCTCTAAGACATTAATCGTTCCCATTATATTTGTTTGGTAGGTATAAACAGGATCAGTGTAGCTTGCTCTAACAAGTGGCTGTGCTGCAAGGTGAAAAATAATATCAGGTTGAAATTTTACAATTTTATCTATTACTTCATCTTTATTTCTTATATCAGCGATAAATGATTTTATATCCTTGCTAGTTTTGCTTAGCTCAAAAAGGCTAGGGTTTGTGGGCGCATTAAGTGCTAAGCCTGCCACATCAGCACCAGCAAAAAGTAAAACCCTAGTTAGCCAAGTGCCTTTAAATCCAGTGTGTCCGGTGATGAAAACTTTTTTATTTTTATAAAATTTTAACATTTTGCGTTTTACCATATTTTCCAAGGTGCGTTTTTGGTATTCCATAGCTCATTTAGCTTGTTTTTATCGCGCAAGGTATCCATAGGTTGCCAAAAGCCATTGTGTTTGTAGGTGAAAATTTCGCCATCTTTTGCTAGATTCATTAAAGGCTCTTGCTCAAAAATCACATCATCGCCATCACCTATATAATCAAAAACTTTATTCTCACACACAAAAAACCCAGCATTTATCCAGCTACCATCGCCTTTTGGCTTTTCTTTAAATTCTAAAACTTGATTATTACTACTAAGATTTAGCGCGCCAAATCTGCCCTCTGGCTGAGCTGATGTCATACTCATAAGCTTGCCGTGGCTTTTGTGAAATTTTAAAAGTTCATTTATATTTATATTTGCTACGCCATCGCCATAAGTTAGCATAAAGGCCTCATCGCCTATGATTTTTTTGGCTTGTTTTACGCGTGCGCCAGTCATTGCATCAAGGCCTGTATCTATCAAGCTTACGCGCCATGGCTCGCTAGATGTGTTTAAAATATCCATTTTGTTATTTGCAAGATCTATGCTCACATCGCTTCTGTGTAAAAAATAATTTGCAAAATACTCTTTTATACAATAACCCTTATACCCAAGCAAAATTACAAAATCATTAAATCCATAAGTAGAATAAATTTTCATTATATGCCAAAGAATAGGCTTGCCGCCGATTTCTACCATAGGCTTTGGGCGCAAATCTGTTTCTTCGCTTAGCCTAGTGCCTAGCCCACCTGCTAAAAGTAAAACCTTCATTTTTTGTCCTTTTTTGGCTTTGTGTGTAAGTAAGTTTGAAAAAGCAAGCGTTAATTATATCGTTTTTTTTTTTTTGATATACTTGCCATTAAAATTTTAAAAAAGGCGCAAAAATGAACGAACTTTTAGAGCAAGCTGGGGATTTAATCACAAAAGATCCACAAAAAAGCTTAAATCTTTTTAATCAAATTCTCTCACACAAAAAAGACGATATAAGAGCGCTTTGTGGCATAGCCGAGCTTTTATTAAACGATCGCCAAAATCAACAAGCTATGAAATTTGCTCTAAAAGCCATCAACGCAAATGCTCCACTTAGCGTTAAAATTTTAGATGCTAAAAGCAAAAGCTATGGAATTTTAGCCATTGCAAATGAAAGAGAGCGCAGGCTAGATGATGCTGGGCTGTATTTAAGCGCGCACCAGCTCTTAGCTGATTTATGCGCTAACCCACAAAAACATATTTTAGATCAAAACCCGCATTTTCAAGCCGATAGTTTTAGCGCATACAGCCAAAATCCAAATCACGCACCGCAGTTTTTAGAGCATGGAGTTTTAAGCTATGAAAATGATAAAGATCCGTTTTATGCCCTTGCTTGCGTGCTTGTGGCGTTTTATCACGCAAATATCAAGGCTTGCAAGATTGATGAAAATAAAGACACAAAAAACAGCGCAAATTTTAAAATTTCAAAAAGCTATGAATTACCACAAAACCCAAGCCCGCAATTAAAAGAGTTTTACGCAAATGCTATGATTTTTTTGGCTCTTTTGGCTTTTGATATGGACAATAAAGCAAAAGCTCAGGCTTTTTTAGATGAGGCTGGGCATTTTGAATGCGCAAAGCTTTATGAAGCTATGAAATACCGCATTCTTTGTGCTATTATGCTTGGCAAAAACGATATTTGCAAAGCAAGAGAGCTAGCCCAAAAAGCTCTAATTTATCCAAATTTTAAAAATCATTTAGTTTTAGCAAATATCGCCATTTACGAAAAAGATTTTGTTCAGGCAAAAGATGAATTACAAAAAGCCTACAATCTAGCCAAAACCCCAGGCCAAAATGCTGAAATTTTAAGCTTTGAGGCTTATTTGAGCCTAAAAGAAAATGACGCAATTAAAGCAAAAGAGCTAGCAAAAAAGGCACTTGAAATTAACAAAAAATTAAAAATTGCCATAATTGTGCTATTAAACTTAGAAAATCAAAATATTAAAAAGCTAGATATTATGGCTTTATTATTAAATATCCACCCTTATCAAAAAAATGTTTATAATGAAATAATCACCAAAATCACAGCCCTAAGCGTAAATATAATTAACGCTAGCGATGAGCAAAAAATGCAACAAAAAACCAGCGCAAATGAAATGTTTAAAAGTAGCAAGTTTAGCCTAGGGCTTGATGCGGCTTTATCTTTGCTTGATTTTTACCCAGATGATGCTAAAAACACTATGGTTCTTGCAAATGCCTTTGCTAGCAATGCTGATTTAAATACTGCGATTAAATTTTATAGCCGTGCGGCGATGATTGACGATGTTAAAACCCACGCCCTAAAAAAGCTTAGCTCTTTGTATTATGCGCAAAAAGATTATATAAGAGCCTTTAATGCCTTAGAGCTTTTAGTAAAAGATGGCAAGGCAGATGAAGATGTGGCTATATATAAAACCCAAGCTGAAATAGCCATAGAAACAGGCGTGCAAAAGCTCTTAGAATTATCTACTAAGCTAATAGATAAAATTAAAGAAGTAGAGCCAAACAGCCAGCACATAGATATCTTAAACGCTAAGATATTTGAAAAAAAAGGTAAATATTTTGATGCTATCAAAGAGCTAGAAAAAGTTTTAGAAAAACACCCAGATAACGAGGAAGTCTTAGGATTATTATCCCAATGCTACAATAATATAAATGAATACGAAAAATGGGAGAGTTGTTATACAAAAGTGCTAAATCTCCACAGGCAAAAAATCATAAATGATTTAAAAATAGTTACACAAAAAGATGAAATAGATGTAAATGATAGGCAGTTTTTGCTCTTAGAAAATGCTGATTTGATTAGTGGAATGTTATGGACTTGCCATTACATTCACGGCAAAGACGAAAAAGAAATTTTTAAACTAGCCAAACGATACGGCGATATCGTAGCTGCTAAGACTCGCTTTGTTTATGAAGATTATGAGTGTAAAAAATTTGGAGTAGATGAGTTTTTAAGTAGCGAGCTAAAAAGCCTAAACCTAAACTCCGCAAAAGCTTGGGATTTTAGCCAGCTTGATAAATTGCCACCGGTGATGGCAGAGCCTAGCTCTTGTGAAGCTCTTAGGGCATATTTAAAAAAGCATAATAAAAAACTTCGCATAGGTATGACCTCTGGCGATTTAAAAAATCACCCAGTAGGCTATGTTTTAGAGGGTGCATTTAAGCTTTTGGATAAAGAAATTTTCGAGCTTTACGCCTTTGTTACGCATGGCATAGAAGATGATTTAAGCGCTAGAATCAAGCCACATTTTACAAGCTGGCAAAGCATAGCAGGCATTAGCCCAGCAGCAGCTGCAGCTAAAATCCACGAATGTGGCATAAATATTTTATTAGACCTTAGCGGGCATACTGGCTATAATGCCTTGCTTACTCATGATTTTAAGCCATCGCCAGTTAGTGCTACTTATATTGGTTGTCCTTTTAGCACGGGACTTCATAGTATTGATTATATAGTAGGTGATCCTATTTTAATGCCAGCTAGCGAGCATGAAGCAGTAAGTGAGAGAATCTTTAATCTGCCAAAAAATTGGTGGCATTTTACTATGCCGCCAGATATCGATACTAACGAGCTTTTATCCATAAACCAAGACGCACCTTATAAAAGAAATGGCTATTTTACCTTTGGTAGTTTTAATAATATTTATAAAATGAATGATACAGTAGTGGCTCTTTGGGCAAAAATCTTGCTTGCTGTGCCAAATTCTAAATTATTTTTAAACTACAAACAACTAAGCGATGAAAGCCAAAAAGAGCGCATAAGGGAGTGGTTTGGGCGTTATGGAGTTAGTGGGGATCGCTTTATTTTGGATTTTACCACGCCACGCTATAAAACGCTAAATACTTATAATTTAATAGATCTTTGCCTTGATCCCTTTCCGTTTTGTGGATTTACAACCACGGCTGAGGCCTTGATGATGGGCGTGCCAGTAATAGCCCTAAAAGGCAATAGTTTGCTAACAAGGGCTGCAAATAGCATACTAACAAATACAAATTTAAGCGAGTTTGTAGCTAGTGATTTAGATGAATATTTTGCTAAGGCGGTTCATTTTGCCACAAGCGGACGCGATCATCTTGCGCATTTGCGCGCTAATGCCAAAGATTGCATTAAAAATCAAGCCTTATTTGATACGCCTAGATTTAGCAAGGATTTAGAAAATATGTTTTTACAAATGTGGATAAATTATGAATTAGGCATTAAATTGCGCTAGATAGGCTATGCTTGCTAGTGCTTTTAAAATTTATTTTTTCAAAATTTATTTTAGAAGTGGCTTGAAATTTTAAAAATATTTGGCACGCATTTAGGCGCAACCCTAACGCGCGCAAGATTATTGAAATTTTAAAAATTATTTTTTTACAATTTATTTTAAAAATGCTTTGAAATTTTAAAAATTATTTTTAGAAATGTTTTGAATTTTAAAAATATTTGGCGCGCATTTAGGCGCAACCCTAACGCGCGCAAGATTATTGAAATTTTAGAATTTATTTTTTAAATAACTTAAAATTTTAATCTTTTGGTGTGCCTGTGTATTTGAAATTATATTTTACATTAAAGGCACTCCACCATTTGCCAACGCCAGTTGCTTTGTCTGCGTGGCGGCCAAAACCTTGGGATTGTGGATTGTCGATGTGAAAGGTCAGCTCGTAATTGCCGATACCAGCATCCATTTTGACATTTGCGCCATAATGTGGGCCATCAGCTGCTACCATAGGCATAAAGGTTCCTTTTTTAATCTTGCCATTATCTGTGTTTTTTAGCGTGTAGGCGATTTTAAGATAAGGGATCCATTCGCCCTCGCCAAAACCATTTGGATTGCCTTTAAGCGCGTGTATATCGGCTTCTAGGTGTATATCGGCTTGACTTGGGGCTAGATCTATGCCCTTTGGCTCCATATCAATAGGCTGTAAATAAACAGCTGCTATCTCCATACCATTCATTTCAGCTGGTTCGCCTATTGCGACCTCGCCAGCCACACAATAACCAGCTAAAACGCCAGCTAACAATGCTGATGAAAGTAATTTTTTCATCTTTTCTCCTTTTTTTAAGATTGGGTTTGTTTTTGTTTTGTATAAATTAAGCCAAAAATCAAGGCTAGTATCATTAAGGCTTGTGGCACAAGGCTTTCATAATACGGATATAAGCCAAGCCACGGCAGGGTAGGTATTGCGCTTATGCTATGGCCTACAAAAAGCTTGCCCTCAATTAACTCCATTACGCCCTTGCCAGTAAAAGCAATAGACATATAAAAAATCATAGCCGAAGTAGCGATGAAAAAAGGCTTGATAGGAATTTTTAAGGCAAAAATTTTAAGTATCACATAAGAGATAGCTAAAAGCACGACCCCTAGGCAAAATCCTGCTACAACCATACCAAGCCCTGAGCTTTTATCGCTAGCATCAAGCACAAGTGCTGTATAAAATAGCACCGTTTCAGCACCTTCTCTATAAACTGCTAAAAACACAACCCACCAAAGCATTTTGCTATCTTGTTTGCTTAGGCTGTTTTGGACTTGCGAGCTTATATAAGCGTTCCATTTTTTAGCGTTTGCATTGCTTAGCAGCCAAAATCCTACATAAAATAATAAAACCGTAGCAACTAACATCACCGCACCCTCTAAAATTTCGCGGCTTTGGGCTGCCATTTGCGTTCCAAAAATCAAACTCAACGCATAAGCTGTAATTACGCTTAAAATCAAAGCCACGCTAAGTGCGCTATATACTATATTTAAACGCTTTTCATTTTTGGTTTTTAATAAGTATAAAATCACCGCCGTTACTATAATAAGTGCTTCAAAGCCCTCGCGCAAAATTATGATTAAAGCATATAAAAATATATCCCACGCACTATTTTTGCCAGTAAGTTCTAGGCTTTTTTCAAGCTGGGCAAATAATTCATCTTTGGCCTTTTGGATGGCGTTTTCATCGCCTGCGTTAAAGGCAGCATTTAAGGCATTAAAGCTAGCTTCTGTGCTTAGTTTAAGTGCGCCATCGCGTCCGCCTATGGTGTTTTCCATACCGCTTGCTTCATATTCGTCAAAATACGCATTTTGCGTGTGTTCGATAGCTTCGTCTATTTTGCCCTCATCATAAAGGGCGATGGCTTTATTTATGCGTGAGCGAATGTTTTCTACTACGCTTGTGTAGTCTTTAAAGCTTTCTTTATTTTCTTGCTTTGGAGCAAGGGCGTAGCTATCTTGTGGCAAGCGCGAAATTGTCGTGCTTATAAGCTCATCTATATCAACTAAGGCTTGATTAAAATCGCTAATTTCTTGCCCACTTGCTACTGATCTAATTAGCTCGTTTATGGCTTGCTGGATATTTGCATCTACTGCCTTGCCTGTTTTTTGGATAGCTCCAAAGCTAAAACCACCATAACGGCGCACGGCTATTTCTAGCCCGCTATTTCTGTATAAATCCATTTTTAATTCATTTAATGCCGTCAAAATGGCTTGCTTATCATTTTTTGGATCTTTTGTTTTTGTGTTTTGGATTTGGGTTTGAATGCTTTCAAGCACGGCATTCCAAGGGTTATCATCTGTTAGGCTTATTTGTAAATCGCTTTGTGCGTTTAGGCGATGTCCGCTATTTATAATAGGCAAAACTTCATCAATTTGGGCATTTAGCGCATCAATGCGGGCTTTGATTTGCTCGTAGCTTTCTTTTGCTACTATGGCCTTTCTAATTTGGCCAAATTGCTTTTCCATATCGTAAGATTTTTTGCTGCCAAGATTTAACCTAACGCCTGCTTCAAGATTTTCAAAATGCCCAAAATATGCTTGTTGGGTTTGCTTTTTAGCTTCGTTATCTTTGCCCTCTTTATAAAGCTCTAAGACTTTATTAAAAGCATCTTTAATGGCTTGTGCTTGTTCGTTATAATCGCTAGCCATAAGCATAATAGGCAAAAGCATAAAGCTTAAAATTTTGCACATAAATCTCATTTTAACAGCCTTTTAAATTTTATAAGTTATGAAAAGCATTTTCAAAAAAAGTATAAAATTATAAAAGTAGCTAGCTTAAAATAACTTAAAATTTATAATATTTTTGATAAACTTTTTTAAAATCACTTAAACATTTATATTTAAAAGACTTGAAATTTTAAAGGCAGAAAATTTGGCTAGTTTAAAATTTGAAATTAAAATTTTAATTTAAAAATTATTATTTATTAAAAACGCTTTTATTAAAATTTCTAATAAATTTTATAGGATCGATGCGGGTTTGATTTGCAAATACACTAAAATGTAAATGTGGCCCGCTCACACGCCCGCTAGCTCCGCTAAGGGCGATGATTTGTGCTTTTTTGACGCGCTCGCCATTTTTGACAAAAATTTTACTCAAATGGCAGTATTGCGTGTAAATGCCTGCGCCGTGGTCGATGATGACGCTTTTACCACAATAATAAAGATCTTTTGCGATTTTTACGATGCCTGCGTTGCTAGCACTAATTTGTTGTGGAGTAGGGGTTTTAAAATCTGTCCCGCTATGAAAGTTTTTTAGTTCATTATTATACACTCTGACCGTGCCATACGCGCTTGTGATTTTGCTATGAAGTGGCAAGATAAAAGGGCTATTTATCAAAAGATTTGGCGTAAAGCTGGCGTGGATTTTTTGAATCTCATTAAATTCTTTTTTAATGCGAGCATACGCGCTTTTTGGCGGGTTTATTGTCTTTGGTGCGACTTTTAGAATTTCTTTTTTGTAGGGGAGTTTTTGCACTTTTAAGTTTATGATTTCATCGCCGTTTTTAATGAATATATCGCGTTTTGCTTTATATGGAGCAGAAATGATGGCAAGTTTATGATCTTTTAGGCTAGGGTGATTTACCCATTTTGCTGGCTTTTGATTTATGCTAAGATCTTGTGCGTTTTCATTTTTACGCACTAAAATATAAGCTTCGCCGTTGCCTATTTTTAAAATTTCATCATTTTTGGCTGTGTTTTTAAGCTTTAAACTCTCGTTTTTGCTGATGTTTTGGCTAAAAACTCCGCTACAAAACACAGCAAAAATGAGTAAAATTTTAAGCATTATTTGCTCATTAAAATATCTGGGTAAATGTCTGCTAGGCGTTTGCGAGAGATTGGTGAGTATTGGTTTAGTTGCTCGTAGGCTTCTTCTATATCGCCATCTGTAAATTCGCGCACTTTTTCTACTAATTCATAAAGCTCTTCATCATCAAGATTATCAAAATCCTTGCAAGTTTCAAGATTTTCTTGGATTATGGCTTCTAGTTCTAGCTCATCGTAGCTCATTAACACTCCTTTAATAAAGCGCGCAATATTAGCCAAAAAAGCTTAATTTCTTATAAAATTATTAGCTTAAATTTTGATATTATTTATTAAATCCAAATTTTAAATATTAGAAAATTCTTTTTGAAATTTCATTCTTAGTTCATCTGCTAAATCTTGCCCGTTTTCAAAACTAGCTATGATAAAATCATCTAATTTGTGTAAAAACTCGCCTAATTTTTGGCTCCAAATACTCTCATCGCTGTTTTGGTTCATTCTTTTTATAAATTTTATTTCACGGCTTAGCTCATCGATTTTTTCTAAAATATCAGCTTGGTTTAATTCTTGTTTTATTTTAAGCATTTTTACTGCGTTAAGTTCATCGTTTATAAAATCGCAAAAACGCTCAAAGCCGTGTTTTGGTGCGCTTTGAGGCTCATTGTTGGCATCTTGAATGTCAATTGCTTTTGTGATTTTTTGAATGTTGTGTTGTAAGATCGCAGCCACCACAACAACAGCTACAATCATCATAATTAGCGATGTAAAGTCCATTTATATCCTTTTAATGAAAAAATCGTGCTTAGCCCAAGGCTTAGCCAAATTAGCCCAAAACTTAGCATTTTATAAGCTTCAAAGCTTTCGTTATACAAAAAAATCGCTATTAAAAAGCTAATTGAAGGCGAGATGTATTGAAAAAATCCTATGGTTGAAAGTGCTAAATATTTACTAGCCGCGCCAAAGGTTAAAAGCGGTAAAATCGTAATCACTCCGCTAAAAAATAGCAAAAATCCAGTTAGGTTGATTTGAAAATTTGCCCCGCCGCTAATTTGAATAAAAGCTAAGATAAGAAGCGCAAAAGGCGTCATAAGCATTGTTTCAATAAATAAGCCCTCATAAGTTGGCACAGGGCATTTTTTACGAATTAAGCCATAAAACGCAAAAGATAAAGGCAAAAGCAAGCAAATAAAAGGCAAGCGCCCAAGGGCGTAGATTTGCACGCAAATAGCCATAAATACAATAAAAAGGCTAATTTGATTTATCTTGCTTAATTTTTCTTTTAAAAACAAAAAGCCAAAAAATATAGAAAAAAGCGGGCTTATAAAATATCCAAGGCTTGTTTCTAGGATATGTCCAGCCTCTATGGCGTAGATGAAAATTCCCCAATTTGCACTTATTAATGCTCCGCTTAAAGCTAAGTTTAAAATAACTTTTTTTATTTTTAATAAACGGCGCAAAGCATTTAAACGCCCCAAAAAAATTATAAGCAAAAATAATAAAACCACAGACCAAATAATTCTATGGGCTAAAATTTCAAGCGGACTTACATTATCTAACCATTTAAAATATATTGGAAAAACTCCCCACATTCCAAAAGTAGCAGTAATTAAAATAACTCCAAAGGTTTGCCTATCGCGTGGCATAAAAGATGTTAGTTTCATTTAGTTATTATTTTTATTTTGTTTAATATAAGCTAAAATATAGGCAAAACCTGAATACAAAGTAAGCGCCACAGCCAGCCATAAGAGTAATTGCGAATAAGCCCACTCCATCATCAAAAAGCTAATAGCTATCATTTGAAAAGTTGTTTTTAATTTGCCAGCAAAGCTAGCTTGGACGCTTATATTTTGGCTAGCTAGCACAACGCGAAAGCCAGTGATGAAAAATTCCCGCGTAAGTATTATATAAACAGCCCAAACGCTAGCTCTTTGTATCATCATCAAGCCTAAAAATGCGCTTAAAATCAGCATTTTATCAGCTAGCGGGTCTAAAATTTCACCAAGTTTAGTTTTTTGATCCCATGAGCGCGCGATATAGCCATCAAAAAAATCCGTCATACAAGCTAGCGCAAAAATGAGCGCACAAAAATAATTTAGCCAGCTAATATTTATTTCATTAGTTTCGTTTTTTAAAGCCAAAAGTAAAAATAATAGCAAGGGCGCAAGCAAAATGCGCGCACTAGCTAGTATATTTGGGAGATTTAGCATTTATAGCCTCTAATAACTATTTAGTAAATTTAAAATTTTAATATTAAATTTTATTTAAAAGTAGTGCCACCATCTACAATAAAGCTATGCCCTGTTATCCAGCTAGCCTTTGATGAGCATAAAAACAAGCAAGCTCCGCTTAAATCTTGCGGTTGTCCCATTCTACCAAGTGGGCTAAGTGCTGCTGTGGCATTGCGAACTTCTTCGTAGTTTGTAAAAGCGCGCAAAGCATCGGTTTCAATAGGCCCGCCACATACTACATTTACGCGGATATTATGCTCGCCTAGCTCAGTTGCAGCATAGCGCGCCATAGCCTCTACGCCGGCTTTTGCCGTGCCATGCCCGCTGTAATGCTCTATATAAACCAAATGCCCAGTGCTTGAAAGAGTAATCACCGAGCCACCGCCTACTTTTTGCATTCGTTTTGCGGCTTCTTGCGTGCCACATACAAAAGCGTTGATTGTGGCTGTGAAAATATTATTTAGCCCGCGCGGTTTTAGTTTCATAAATTTTGTATATCCGCCAGCTACTGCGCGCCCTGAAATAATCGCATTTGATATGAAAAAATCAACCCTGTCAAAATCTTTATCAATCTCTTCAAAAACCTCTTTATAATTTTCTGGCTCTAAAATATTTAGCTCATAAGCCCTAGCTTTTATGCCAAAATCTTTTTGGAGTTGATCTGCTTGCTCTTTGGCTAGGTCTTGATTGCTATTATAAGTAAAGGCGATATTTACGCCCATTTTAGCAAATTCCAAAACAATAGCCCGACCTATACCACGCGTGCCACCGCTAATTACAAGCGTTTTATTTTTAAACTCATTAACATCAAGCATTAAAATCCTTTTATATCGTAGTTTTTCATTTGTTCTTCTATTAGTTTTAGGTTTTCCTTACAAGGCGGGCATAATGGCAGGCGGTATTCTAAGCTATCAATTAGCCCAGCAATAAACATCGCCGCTTTTATAGGGATTGGATTGCTTTCGCAAAACATAGTTTTATTAATATTATAAAGCTTGTCGTTTATAGCTTTTGCGCCGGCAAAATCGCCACTAAGTGCTTTATGGGTAAGCTGGGCTGTCATATCTGGCAAGAGATTTGAAGTTACTGAAATTACGCCCTTGCCACCATTTGCTAAAATAGGATAATTTATGGCATCTTCGCCACTAATTACTGCTATATTTGGCTCGTGCGCTAGTAAATCCACGCATTTATCAATACTGCCACTTGCTTCTTTTACGCCATAAATATTTTTGCATTCTCTAAATAATCTAATTGCCGTGTTTGCCGATATATCACAGCCCGTGCGACCTGGGACATTATATAAAAGCACTGGAATTTCTACATTTTTAGCGATTTGCTCATAATGTAAAAAAATGCCTTCTTGGCTTGGTTTATTATAATAAGGCGCAACTGATAAAATGCCATGCGCGCCACATTTTTGGGCAAATTTTGCTAGATCTACGGCTTCGTGTGTGGCATTTGAGCCAGCGCCTGCTAGCACTTTTACCTTTGTATTTTTACAAACACTAACGGCCAATTCTATACAAAATCTATGCTCATCGTGCGTTAGCGTGGCGCTTTCGCCCGTGGTGCCAACTGGCACAACCGCATCTATGCCTAATTTTATTTGTCTTTTGATTAGTTTTTCATAGCCGTTTTCATCTATTTTGCCATTTTTAAATGGCGTTATTAGCGCACTCATCGCGCCTAAAATTTCATTTTTCATTTGTAGCCTTTAAGATTATTGTGCTTTTTTGAGTTTTATTGAAGTATTTTTTAGCTATTTTTTTAAGCTCTTGTGCGCTTAAATTTTTGCTTTTATTTTCTAATTCATAAAAATCCTTTATATCACCACTTGCGATATAGTTACCAAAAATACTAGCTACCGTGCTAGCTTGGCTCATAGAATACACCAAATCTGCTTTTAGCGCGCTTTTTATTTTTGTAAGTTCTTCTTCATCTATTAAATCTTTTTTGCAAGATTTAATGATTTTGTTTAGCTCTTTTAGCACGATTTTTGCGCTTATTTGTGGATTACAAACGGCGATAAAAATAAAAAGCCCAGCATCTTTTAAGCTCATAGCAAAGGCATTTATGGAATTTACTAATTGCTTTTTATCTACTAATTCGCGCTCTAAAATGCTACTTTTACCGCCACTTAAATACTGGCTAAGAGCGTTTAGGGCTACATTATCTGGGTGTTTAAAATTTGGAATTTTAAAAGCAACTGCTAAAATATCAACCGCGCTTTCTTTATGAATTATTAGCTTTTTTGCGCCTGTTTGCTTTGGCTCTATTTGGTGAAATTTTGGTAAATTCGCTCTATTTGGGATATTTGCAAAATGCTTTTTGGCTAAATTAAAGGCGGTTTTTTTGTCTGTATCGCCAGTGATTATTAAAAAAGCGTTTTTTGGTTGATAATAAGTTTTCCAAAATTTTCTTATATCAGCGATTTTCCAATTTATTATATCCTCATAATACCCAATAGGCAGCCAATGATAGCTATGGTAGCTAAATGCGCTCTCAAAAAGTTTAAAATATAAAGTGCCGTATGGATCATTATCTGTGCGCCATCTGCGCTCTTGAATCACTACCTTGCGCTCAGGCTCAAACTCGCTATTTTTAAGGCTTAAATTCTCCATCATATCAGCAAAAAGCTCCAAGCTTTTATCTAAATTATCCTTGCTAGCTTTTATATAATAATGCGTATAATCAAAGCCCGTGCTTGCGTTATTTGTGCCACCAAAGCCTTTAACGATTTTATCAAAATCGCCAGCTTTATGATTTTTCGTGCTTTTAAAATTTAAATGCTCTAACATATGAGCCATACCAGTTTTGCCAAGCGTTTCATCGCGTGAGCCGACTTTATAAAATACATCTACATTTATTACATTTGAGCCTTTATTTAATGGCACAAAGTAAATTTCAAGCTTATTTTTTAATTGAGTTTTATAGTATTTTGGTAGCATTTTGCCTCTTTTATGATAAAAAAATGCGCATTTTAGCAAAAGCTAATTTAATTTTACTTAACTTCATTTTCATAAACCCAAAAGCGTTCGGTAAGTTTTGAGAGCATGATTATCCCGCCAAACATCAAAGCCAGCGTAGCAACCCAAGCAACTGCTAAGCTTTGAGCCATCGCACCAGCCAAAAATCCAGCCGCACACGCAATAGCCACAAAAAGCGCATAAGGCATTTGCGTGCTTACATGCTCTAAATGCGGACATCCTGCGCCAGTAGATGATAGTATTGTGGTATCTGAGATTATAGAAATATGATCTCCCAAAACAGCACCGCTTAGCACAGCTGCTATGCTCATTAGGGTCATTGTAAGGGTTTGATCATAATCTGCGCCGTCCATCAAGGCTAAAATTATTGGCATAGCAAGGGGGATCATAATAGCAAAGGTTCCCCAGCTAGTGCCAGTAGCAAATGCCATAATGGCTGAAATAATAAACATAGCAAGCGGTAAAAACGCCACTAAATAGCTAGCATCTTTAAAAATTTCGCTTAAAAAAAAGCCAAGCCCAAGCCCGCCATCACTTGGCGCTGCTTTAATAATAGTTCCAAGACACCACGCAAGCGCTAAAATAATTAAAGCTGGCACCATGGATTTAATGCCAAGCTCCAAGCTAGCACTAGCCTTGCTCAAACTCAAAAGCCCGCGCGCTATAAAATAAATATAGCTTAGCAAAATCGTCCAAGTAATAGCATAAAATAACGCCACGCTCGCGTCCGTATTTTTAAAAGCATCGCTTAAACTCATACTAGCATAAGCTTGTGCTAAGCTAGTGATTTTTTCTCCATCAATGCTAGCTAAATAAGTGCTAAGCGGAAAAAATATCACCGCACTAAGCACTAGCAAAATAAGCGGCAAAAGCATATCAATAGGTTTTGCGCGCTCGTTTTTTTCTTCGCTTAAATGCGCAGCGCATGCGCCATATTTATGCTCGTTGAATAATTTACCGCTATTAGTTGCAAGAGCTTGTGCTTTTGCCATAGGGCCAAAATCTCGCCCGCTAATTATTATATAAAGCACAAAAATTAGCGTAGAAAGGGCATAAAGATTATAAATAATTGAATGTATAAAAAACTCAAATGGTGTCATATTCAGCTTTTCAAAGCCATAGGTTTTATCAAGCGCGCTCATTACCGTTACAACCCAGCTAGAAATAGGCGCGATAATACAAACAGGTGCAGCAGTAGAATCTAAAATATAAGCTAATTTTGCGCGACAAACCCGCATTTTATCGCTAATAGGGCGCATTATCGTTCCCACAGCTAGCGAATTAAAATAATCATCAATAAAAATAAAAATTCCAAAAACAAAGCTCATAAGCCCAGCCCCGCGCCTGCTTCGCACTTTCGTGCTTGCCCATTGCCCAAAAGCACTGGCCGCACCAGTAGCACTTAGCATAGCCACAAGCGCGCCAAGCATAGCACAAAACATCAAAATACGCACATTCCAGCTATCGCCTACTAATTTTGCCAATAAATCCGCAAAAGCTAGCACGGCACTAAAAATATCGTAATTATTAATAATCAACAACCCACTAAGCACGCCAAGGCACAATGATACAATCACATCTTTACTAATAAAAGCGCATATTATGGCAATTAGCGGTGGCAGCAAGCTTAAATATCCGTAGCTAGTCATTTACAACACCTTTTTTTAATTTAAAAGGCGCAATTATAACAAATAAAGCTTTTTTAATAATGAAAAATTTGTTAATTTTGAAGTTTTATTAAAATTTATAAAAAATATATTTTAAATTTTAATTTTACGCGCATTTAAAATTTAAAAGGCTCATTTTAAAATTTAAAAAGATAAATAAATTTTATTTAGCGTGATTAAACTCCGGCACTATATCTTTAAGTGTTTTAAAAAAACTCTCATTTGCTTCATCAAAGCTTAAAAGTAAGCTTATTTTTTCATTCAAGCTTTTTAAATCGCAAGGCTTAGAATGCGTTACAAAAATGCTTTCAAAGCGTGTTTTGGCATCTTTTGGGTCTATTAAAAGCTCTTCGTAGAGCTTTTCGCCGGGGCGAAGCCCTATGTAGTTTATGCCTAGATTTTCTTTGCCACTTAGCTCTAAAATGCGTTTTGCAAGGTCAGCTATTTTTACAGGCTCGCCCATATCAAGCACAAAAAGTTCGCCGCCACGGGCTATTGAGCCAGCTTGTAATACTAGCTCGCAAGCCTCGCTTTTTAGCATAAAATAGCGCGTGATTTGCGGGTGTGTTACGCTTAGGGCTTGGTTTTTTGCGATTTGTGCTTGAAATTTTGGGATAACTGAGCCACTTGATCCAAGCACATTGCCAAAACGCACGCCAGTAATTTGCGTGGTATGTGAGCTTGAATTAAGCGCGTAAAGCTCGCATATTCTTTTAGTTGCGCCCATTACATTAGTAGGGCGGACGGCTTTATCGGTTGAGATTAGCACCACGCGATTTATGGCATATTTAATTGCTAAATCTATAAGATTTTTTGTGCCTAAGACATTGTTTTTTACAGCACTTATGGCGTTATATTCGCACAAAGGCACATGCTTATAAGCAGCAGCGTGAAAAACAATATCAGGACGATGTGCGGATATTACGCGCTCAAGATCTTTTTGATTACATATATCAATTAAGGCTAAAACATTGCGTTCATCGGCGTTTGTTGCTTCATTTATGGCGTAGAGATTGTATTCGCTGTGATCTAGCATAATTAGCTTTTTAGCGCCAAATTCTAAACACAGCTTGCAAAGCTCGCTGCCTATTGTGCCACCAGCGCCAGTAATTAAAATAATTTTAGAATTTATATAATTTTTAATAATTTCTTTATCTAAATCTTTTGGTTTGCGCGCTAGTAAATCTTCTATGCTTATATCTTTTATTTTGCTTTCGTTTTCGCTTAGAAGCGTGAAAATTTTAATATCATCATAACCAAAAGTTCTAAGATCATTATAAAGCGTGCTAAGCTCGTTTTGGCTTAGTTTTTTGGCGATTATTGCGCTTTTTGTGCCTTGGCTGGCATAAAATTTTAATTCTTTCATAGATTTTACGCGGTAACCGCCACAATCTGTGCCTATAACTTGCTCTCTTGGGTCGGTTATGCCAGCACAATAATAACTCGCATAACCGCTTTTAAAGCCATTTAGCACTTGTAAGGCTTTATTTGTTCCGCCAATTATCACGCAAGGTTTGCCGCGTTTAAAGCTTGTAAAATCCAAAAGCACGCGTTTTAAAATGCGAAGCGTGCCAACCATCACACAAGATAGCAAAAAATCAATAATTATCGTAGAGCGCGCAAAGGGGTTAAAAAAATCACTCCAAAGGCTAAAAATTAAATAAAATATTAAAGCTCCAAGCCCCATAACAAGGGCGATTTTCCTAGCTTCATTTAAGCCAAAAAATCTCCACGGCACGCGGTAAAGCCCAAAAATATACATCAAAGCTAACTTAATAGGCACTAAAATTAAGCTCATTTTTAGTATTGCTGGCTCAAAATCTTGCGGGATTTCTCCACTAAATCGTAATAAATTAGCAAAATACACGCTAAAAAGAAAAATAAAAAAATCACAAAATAAAAAAAATAAAAGGCGCCTAAATTTTGTAATCATAAACATTTTGGCTCTTTAATGAAAAGGTGCGAGAGTTTAAAATAAAGAAAAATTGCATAAATTTTAAAAATAAGCCAAAAGGCTGTAAGCTAAGATTAACTTACAGCAAAAAATTATTTATCTCTTAGACCTAATTGGCTTACTAAATTAACATAAATGTCGTATTTATTGGCTTTTAGGTATTTTAATAAGCGTTTGCGTTTGCCTACTAATTTAAGCAGACCAAGACGAGAACTAAAATCTTTTTTATTGATTTTAAGATGCTCTGTTAATTGAGCGATGCGTTTGCTTAAAAGCGCGATTTGAACCTCGGCAGAGCCGGTGTCACCTGATTTTCTAGCGAATTTCGCAATAATTTGCGATTTTTGCGCCGAATCCAAAGCCATGATAGCCTCCTGATTGGTAAAATAAAAACGGCAATTGTAGCGCGCAAAACAAAAATTAAGCTTAAAATAAGCAAATTTTACACTTCTTTAATCTTTATTTGCTACAATTACGCCTTTTTATATTGATTTTAGGGATTTAAATGCTATTTACAAAAGCCAGTGAATATGCGCTTTTTGCGATGATTTATCTAGCTAAAAGCGAAGGTGCAAAAGATGTGGATTTAATTGCAAATGATTTGGGTATCGCAAAGCCATTCTTAGCCAAAATTTTACAAAATTTAGCCAAAAACGGCATATTAAAATCTTTTAAAGGCGCAAATGGTGGCTTTATGCTAGCAAATAAGCCTGAAAATATTTCTGTTTCAAGCATTATCGAATCAGCACAAAGGCATAAATTAAGCGTGTTTAAGTGCAGTGGGGACGAGGCTTATTGCCCTGATGATAAAAAGGCACTTTGTGCTATTTGGCCTATATTTAATTGCTTACAAAAAAAAGTAGATAATTTTTTAGATTCTATTAGCCTAGCGGATATAGCTAAATGACGCCTAAAAAACGCGGTTTTTTACAATTAGTCGCTCCATATTTTGAGCCAATTTTAACGCCACTTATGAAAGGGCGCTCGCTTAGCATTGTAGCTGTGGTGATGACTATATTAGCTATTATTATAGTGCCATTGCCTAGCGGGATCTTGGATTTTTTTTTAGCACTTTCTATTTCTATTTCTGTGCTTATTATTTTAATAGCTATTTATGTGCCAAAACCAACGGATTTAAGCACTTTTCCAACTCTTATTTTAATTGTTACGCTTTTTAGGCTTTCATTAAATATCGCAACCACCAGAATGATTTTAAGCAAAGGCCACGAAGGCCCAAGTGCTGTTAGTGATATTATTGCTAGCTTTGGTGAGTTTGTTGTAGGCGGTAATTTTGTAATAGGCATAATTGTATTTTGTATTTTGGTTTTAATAAATTTTATGGTTATTACAAAAGGTAGCACACGCGTAAGCGAGGTGCAAGCACGCTTTACACTAGATGCGATGCCAGGCAAGCAAATGGCAATAGATGCGGATTTGAATGCAGGTTTGATAGATGAAGCAACCGCTAGAAAAAGGCGCGAAGATATGCAAAGTGAGGCAAATTTTTATGGCGCGATGGACGGTAGTTCAAAATTTATCAAAGGCGATGCGGTAGCTGGTATTATCATCACCATTATAAATATAATTGGCGGTTTTGCCATAGGTGTTTTTCAGCACGATTTAGCAGCTAGTGATGCAGCTAGCACATATACTATCTTAACCATAGGCGATGGCTTAGTTAGCCAAATCCCAGGGCTTATAACCTCAACAGCCACAGCCATAATAATCACCCGTTCAAGCGGAGCAAAGCAGGGCGAGAAAAATTTTGCCGAAGGCGTAATAGATCAGCTTTTTGGCCAAACTCGCACGCTTTTTATTGTTGGCGGGATATTATTTTTGTTTGCCTTAGTGCCTGGATTACCGACTTTTTCATTAGGTTTTATGGGGCTTATTTTTACTGCGATAGGTTTTGTGATTTATAAAGTTCAAAAAGGCGATTTTAAAATCAATGAAAGCACACAAGACATAAGCCAATCATCAAGCACACAAAATGCCAGCACTCAAAGCCAAGCTAGCACCAAGCCACAAAAAACAGACGCACAAATAGCCCAAGAAGAACAAGCCAAAATCGATGATATATTAAAGGTTGAAATTTTAGAGCTTGATTTGGGTTATGGTTTATTAAAGCTAGCTGAAACCGAAATAATTGAGCGAATTCGTGGTATGCGCCGAAGTATTGCTAGCACGCTAGGATTTAGAATGCCAAAAATCCGCATACGCGATGATTTAAGCCTTAGCCCAAATGATTATGTTTTTAAATTAAAAGGCGTTAGCATAGGCACCGGGCAGATTTATCCGGATAAATTTTTAGCTATGGATAGTGGCTATGTAAGCACGCCAATTGATGGCTTGCCTACAAAAGAGCCAGCTTTTGGGCTAGATGCGTTATGGATAGATGAGAGCTTAAAACAAGATGCTATTTTGTATGGCTACACCGTGGTTGATCCTGCAAGCGTGATTAGCACGCATATGAGCGAGCTAGTTAAGCAAAACTCAAGCGAATTACTAACCAAGCAAGAAGTTCAAAATTTATTAGATAGATTAAAAACTGATTATCCTATCGTGGTTGAAGAAGCGCTTAAAAGTTGCGATATAGGCTTGATTTATAATGTTTTAGGCTTGCTTTTAAAAGATAATATCCCAATCAAAGATATGCTAAGCATTTTAGATGCGATTGATTCTATAAGTAAGCGTGGCGTGCGAGATGCTGAGATTATAACAGAACATGTGCGAAGTAGCCTAAATCGCGTGATTACAGGGCTTTATAAAGACAGCAACGGCAAATTAAACTTTTATATCCTAGAAGCAAGCGTTCAGCAAAAATTAGTTGAAGCAGTAACCTATAAAGATGGCAAATACCGCGTTAGCATAAACACAGCCCAAACCTCAGCCTTAATTTCTGCCTTGCGTAATGCTCGCGCTAATCAATCAGCAAATATCGATGGAGAGATGATTTTATGCGTTGATCCTAGCATTAGGCGCTTTATAAGTGATGCTTGTGCTAATTTTTCTCTTAATATCGTTGTGCTTAGCTTTGCTGAAATTGCGCGCGGGACGGATTTTGAAACGCTTGGAGCAATAGAAGTGCCAGGGTTTTAGGCTTTAAATTTTTAAAATTTGTGCTCTAAATTTTAATTATTTTAAATTAAAATTTCTGCTTGAAATTTTGAAATTTGAAAATTTAGCCTATTTTATCTAAGGCTTTTATTCTTGATTCTAGGCTTGGGTGAGTGGCAAAAAGCTTGCTTAAAAAGCCCTTTGTGGAGGTTATAAAAAACATATGCGCAAGGGGTTTGGCTTGGATATTTTGGATAAATCCTGCGCCGTTTTTGTGCGCGAATGCTTGGTTTGTTTGTAGGATTTTTATGCGTTTTAGTGCTGATTTTATGCCAGAGATATTGCGCGTGTATTGCACGCTAGAAGCATCGGCTAGGAATTCTTTTTGGCGCGAGATGGCAGATTGTAAGATTTTAGCAAAAATCTGCCCTAACAAACCTAGCCCATAAAATACAAGCGCAATTAGAGCAATTATTATAACCCCGCCTTTATTTTTGCTGCGCGAGTGCGAGGATTTTAAGCTAGCGCGAAAAAATGATTCCCCTAATATCATCGCAAAAGTTAGCCCAAAAATTAGTGAAAATATTTTTAAATTTAATGCTACATCGCCATGAAATGCGTGCGAGAATTCATGCGCGATTACGCCTTGTAATTCATCGCGGCTAAAATGCTCTAATGCGCCTTGTGTGATAAAAATCGCCACACATTCATCATCATAGCCAAATCTCTCCCCGCTTGCCATAGCATTTATGCTTGGCTCATAGCGCATTATAAAAACGCGTGGCATAGGCATATTTGAAGCAATGGCCATTTCTTCTACTATATTAAGCAGATTTTTTTCTTTTTCATTTTTGGTGGATAAAATTTCATCTGCTTTTAGGGTTTTTGCTAGTTGATTTATGGCGCTATTTTTCATTGTGGTGTTTTTGAAAAAATACGAGCCAAAAATGCTTAGAGCAAAAATTACGCTTAAAATCATTGAATACTTAAAGGCATCTTTGCGATTTGTGATTAAATCATCACCAAACCCAACGCCAAAACTTAAAAAAATTATCTCA
This sequence comes from Candidatus Campylobacter infans, assembly GCA_009827235.1. GTDB lineage: Bacteria > Campylobacterota > Campylobacteria > Campylobacterales > Campylobacteraceae > Campylobacter > Campylobacter infans. Next base: position 24,310 of record SPMW01000001.1, read on the forward strand.
AACAAACTAAAAGCGCATAAAAAAATCAAGCCTAAGATAATAATAATCAAGGCATTTAGCCAATATATTTTGTTTTTGGCTAGTTTTTGATGCTCCCAAAAATCGCCGCGGATTTCAACCTGTCGCCCTAAAATATAACGCGTAGCAAAAAATAAAAGCAAGCAAAGCAAGCAGATAATTTTTAAAATTTGTAAGTAAAATGAGATATCTTGCATGGCAAGAGCCAAAAATACGCCTTTAAATATTAAAATTTCTTTTTGTAGATGTAGGCCAAGATTGCTAAATAAAATAATTAGCGCATAAATGCTAAGCGCGCTAACAATCCACAAAATTAAAATTTTAATAAATCTAAAAGCATTCATCTTAAAATTTTTTAAAACTCTACTTTTGGCGCGTTTTCAAGCGTTTTGCGGTCTTCGTTAAATTCTAGCATTCCCATATCATCGCGGTATTTTGTAAAAAACCAAGCCACGATATTACAAGGAAAACTTTGCTTAAATACATTGTAATTCATCACGCTATCATTGTAGCTTTGGCGCGCAAAGGCAATTTTATTTTCGGTGCTGCTTAATTCATCGTTTAGTTGCATCATGGTTTCATTTGCTTTTAGCTCTGGGTAAGCCTCCATTTGGATATTTAGCCCTTTTAGCGAGCCTAATAGGCTAGATTCTGCGTTATTTAGCTTGGCTATATTTTTGGCATCTGCGTTTTGCGCGGCGGCTTCTAGCGCGCTTTTAGCGTAGTTTCTAGCATTTGTAACGCCTAAAAAAGTTTCTTTTTCGTGTTGCATATATTTTTTGGCTACTTCAATTAAATTTGGGATTAAATCATAGCGTCTTTTTAATTGCACATCAATTTGTGCAAAAGCTCCTTTTGCGCGGTTTGATAGCTCAACTAGGCGGTTATAAATGCTGATTATATAAAAAATAATTGCTATTAGCACGGCTAGTATGCTTAGTGATATTATCATTTTACTTCCTTTGATTTTAAAATGCTAAGCGCAAATTTTAACTAAAATATTGCCGTTTTTGCTAAATTTTTTTGAGTTAAATTAAAATTTGTATTTTGAATAAAATTTATGAAATTAAACTTTAAAAAAGCGCGCATAAAGCGCGCAAAATAATTAAAATTAATTATTTATTTTTCATATGCGGATCAAGCATATATTTTGGATCTAGCAATTTATCGATTTCTTCTTTGCTTAAATAACCGCGTTCTAAGCAGATATCGCCTACTTTTTTGCCAGTTTGTAAGGCTTCTTTTGCTATGCTTGCGCTCTTTTCATAGCCTATTACAGGGTTAAATGAGGTTACGATGCCTACTGAGTTTAGCACATGATCTAAGCAAGTTTGTGGGTTTGCTTTAAGATGCTCTATTGCTTTTTCGCGTAAGGTGCGAACGGCATTTTCAAGGATTATAATGCTATTAAATAACGCATACGCAATGCCCGGCTCAAAAGCATTTAGCTCAAACTCGCCACGCTCAGAGCATAGCATAATGGTTACATCATTGCCCATTACCTCATAGCAAGCCTCGCCCACTACCTCGCAAATTACAGGATTTACTTTACCTGGCATAATGGAGCTACCTGGTTGCATTTTAGGTAATTCTATTTCGCCTAAACCACATCTTGGGCCTGAGTTCATTAATCTTAAATCATTTGCGATCTTGCTTAATCTTACAGCAGCGGTTTTTAGCGCACCACTAACATGAACAAAATCAGCTGTATCTTGTGTAGCAGCTATTAAATCCTGAGCTGGTTTAAACTCCACGCCGGTGATTTTGCTTAGGTGTTTTTCTACTGCTACTTTATAATCAGGATGGCAGTTTATGCCAGTGCCTATTGCAGTAGCGCCCATATTTAGCACTTTCATTGCTTCTTGGGCTGCTGTTATTTTAGCAATATCGCTTTTTATGTAGCTAGCAAAAGCATTGAAGGTGTTGCCAAGTGTAGTAGGAACAGCATCTTCAAGCTCTGTGCGACCCATTTTGATCACATCTTTCCACTCAGCGCCTTTTTTGCTTAACTCGGCTTCAAGTTTTTTCATTTCATTAAGCAAGTCGCTTAATTTAGCATAGGCTGCCACTTTAATAGAGCTTGGGTAGGTATCATTTGTGCTTTGTCCGCGGTTTGTGTGGTCGTTTGGATGTAAGGTTTCATCGCTATATGCGCCCTTTTTTTGCCCCATCATTTCAAGAGCGACATTTGTTAAAACTTCATTCATGTTCATATTAGTTGAAGTGCCAGCGCCACCTTGTATCATATCTACCACGAATTGATCGGCAAATTCACCAGCGATTACGCGATCGCATGCTTTACAAAGATAATCGCATTTATCTTGTGCTAACACGCCAAGTTCGGCATTTGCTAAGGCAGCGGCTTTTTTGATTTGTGCAAAAGCTTTTACAAAAAATGGATAATCACCAAATCTGCGTCCAGTCATTTTGAAATTTTCTAATGCACGAAAGGTTTGCACGCCATAATAGACGCTATCGTCTATCTCTAACTCTCCGATAAAATCGTGTTCTACTCTAGTTGCCATGTTTCCTCCTTGTGGGCAAATGTGGGTGGAATTCTAACGCTCAAAACTTAAAAGTTAGCTTAAAAGATTTAATTTATTTTTTTTATTTTTAAAAAAAGTATTTTTTTGAAAATAGCTTATAATTAAAATTTTATAAATAAATATTTGAAATTTATGTAAATTTTAAAGTAAAATACATATAATTTTACGCAATTTTTAAAGGATTAGCCTTGACCTTTCATAAAGATGAAATTTATACAGCCACACAAGTAGTGCGTAATTTTAGCTCTGTTTTAAACAAAGTCTCATCAAATGAAATTAAACGCGCCGTAATTGTAAAAAACAATAATTTTGAAGCAGTTTTATTAAATATGAATGAATATGAACGACTTTGTGATGCTGTTGGGTTATTAGAAAACATCTACAAACAGCACAAAAAGGACGACAAAAATGGCAAATAGGCAAATAAAAGCCTTAAATCAAGATTATATTGTAAGTTATGAAATTATCGGCGATGGCGCAGATATTGTATTTTTACACGGCTGGGGCGCAAAAAAAGAAATTATGAAAAAAGCTTTTAGCGCGCATTTTGCTGGGTTTAGGCAAATTTATATTGATCTAGCAGGTTTTGGTGCTTCAAGCATTATAAATGCCTTAGATACGCGCTCTTATGCCACCCTTATAAAGGCTTTTTTAGATGATATAGGCGCAAAACCTTTGTGTATTGTAGGCCATAGCTTTGGCGCTAAGGTAGCCACGCTTTTAGCTCCGCCTTTTTTAGTGCTTTTAAGCTCAGCAGGCATAATAAACAAAAAACCTTTTAAAGTTCGTGCTAAAATAGCGATTTTTAAATGCTTTAAAATGCTTGGTTTTGATAAATGTTATAAAATTTTTGCTAGCAAAGATGTGGCTGGTATGAGCAAGGTTATGTATGATACGCTTAAAATCGTAGTAAATGAGGATTTTAGTGAAATTTTTAAATCTTGCGAATCTAAAAGCATAATTTTTTGGGGTAAAGATGATAAAACAACCCCACTAGAAAATGGCGAAAAAATCGCTAAATTTATGCCAAATACACTTGATTTTGTGCCTTTAAATGGCGATCATTTTTTCTTTTTGGCTTGCGGCGATAAGATCGCAAATATTATAAAAAATTTTATTCAAAACACTAGCGATAACACAATCAAAGGATTAAAATGAGTGGATTAGCTACTTGGATTTTTACATTATGTCTTGGGTATTATAGCATTTGTGCATTACAATGGTATAGTTATAAAATAGAGCGCGTGCTTTTTAATTACGCAAAGCCAAAATGGCATTTATATTACGCGCTTTTGCCGTTTTTGGTGTTTAATTTAGCTCTTATGCTTTCAAATGCCCTGGGGCTTTTGCTGGGTTTTATTTATATAGGGCTTTTGGTGCGCTGGCAAATGCAAATAAAATCGCGCCTTGTAATCACCGAGCGCGTTACTAGGTATTTTTTGATTTTGGCTGTTGTGGCAGCACTTTGCTTGATGGGCTTTAAAAAATGGTATTTTTTAGCGCCCGCTAGTATCGTGGCTGTGGTGCTTAGCTTTTATTTGAGCTTGCTAATTGAGCGCGAACTTTATAAAAAATACGAAAAACAAGCCATCGAAAAATTAAAAACTATGAAAGATTTAAAAATCGTGCTAATAACAGCAAGCTATGGTAAAACAAGCATAAAAAATTATTTACAATCAATGCTTGAAAGCGTTTATAAGGTTCAAGCTAGTCCGCGTAGCGTAAATACCGCAGCTGGCTTGCTCCAAGATATAAATGAAAACTTAAATGAAAAAACGCAAATATACATAGCAGAAGCCGGAGCTAGGGCAAAAGGCGATATATTAGAGATTGTTAAAATTTTAAATCCGCAGTTTGTGATTATTGGGCAAATCGGCAACGCTCACCTTGAATATTTTAAAAATCTTGAAAACACGCGCGCCACAAAGCTTGAAGCATTAAAATCAACTCAATTAAAAAAGATCATCGCCCATAGCTCTACTGGATTATCAAACAATGAAAACACCATCATTTACGATGAATTATTTACTCTTATAAGCTCTGGGCTTGATGGATTAAAATTTACTTTAAAAATCGCAAATGAAAGCTTAGAGCTAAATGCTCCAAATATCCTTGGTAGCTTTAATGCGAGCAATTTAACAGCAGCTGCTCTTATGGCAAATGAGCTTGGATTAAGCTCGCAAATAATCAGCCAGAGCATAAGCACGCTCAAAAATCCACAACATCGCCTAAGTCGCATAAATGCTGGCGGTAAAATCATTATAGATGATGGTTTTAATGGAAATTTTGAAGGTATGAGCGCAAGTTATGAGCTAGTGCGTGGATTTGATGGGCGCAAGGTGCTAGTAACCCCTGGCATAATTGAAGGTGCAAAAGATGATAATATCAAGCTTGCAGCCCTTATAAATGAAATTTTTGATTTGGTGATTATCACTGGCGATTTAAATCAAAACGAGCTAAAATCACAGCTAAACAAACCAGAAATAATCACACTAAAAAACAAAAGCGACTTAGAGCAAACCCTAGCACAAAATACAAAAAGTGGGGATTTAATCTTATTTAGCAATGACGCGCCAGAGTATATTTAAGGCGATTTTTAAAATTTAGGATTTTAATGAATTTGGCTCTTTTTGATTTTGATGGCACGATTAGCTTTAATGATAGTTTTGCTAGCTTTTTGAAATACTCTGTGAGCGCGAAAAAATTGTATTTTGGCGCATTTGTGCTAGCACCTTTTATAATAGCTTATAAACTTAAAATTTTAAGTAATCAAAAAGCAAAAGAAAAGGTGCTAAATTATTTTTATAATGGTATGAGCGAGAGTGATTTTAATGAAATTTGCCAGCGTTTTAGTGCTGAAATTTTAAATAATCTTTGTAAGCAAAGCGCGCTAGAATGCTTACAAAATCATAAGCAAAATGGCGATAAGATTGTTATAGTTTCTGCTAGCTTGCAAAATTATTTAGAGCCGTGGTGCGCAAAATACGGCTATGACTTGCTTGCGACTAAATTAGAAGTAAAAAACGGGCTTATTACAGGTTTTATTGATGGGTGGAATTGCTATGGCAAACAAAAGGTGCGCAAAATTAAGCAAAATTATGATTTAAAGGCATTTTCGCGCATTTATGCTTATGGAGATAGTAAGGGCGATTTGCCTATGCTTGCTTTGGCGCATGAGCGTTTTTATAGAAATTTTAAATAATATTTTTGGCTAATATAAGCCGGTTTTTATAATTTTATAAAGAGCTTAATTTTATGTAAAATTTGCGTTTAGATTTTGGCAGGTTTTTTGCTTTTTGGCTAAGTTTAATTTATTTAAAATTTTAAAATTTGCTGAATTTTACGCCCTTTAAAAGCTAAAAATATTTTAAAATTTTATCTTTGTTTATTGCTTTTAGGCTGGTTTAATTTAAATAACTAGAAATTTTAAATATGTTTTTAATAAGCACGCAAAAATAATGAATTTTAGGCAATTTTTAGTTTATTTGGCTAAAATTGCGCAATTTTTTTTAAGGAACGATATGAAAGATTTGTTTTTATTTTCTGGGGTTATTAGCCATAGCCACACTTTCACCTATCTTTTTCATTTGATTTTGGTCGTTGCCATAGTGCTTATTTTGGCGAAATTAGCCACTTCAAATATGCAATTAATCCCGCGTGGCTTACAAAATGTATTTGAGGCTTATGTTACTGGTGTTGTTAATATGGGCACTGGGGTTTTAGGTGATGAAGCCTTGGCTAGAAAATATTTGCCCTTAGTGGCGACTATCGGTTTGATCGTAGTTTTTAGCAATGTTATTGGTATAATTCCAGGTTTTGAAGCACCTAGTTCTAGCCTTAATCTTACGCTTTGCTTGGCTTTATGCGTGTTTTTGTATTATAATTTTGAGGGTATTCGCAAACAAGGCGTTGTGCAGTATTTTAAGCACTTTATGGGGCCAAATAAATACCTTGCGCCACTTATGTTTCCTATTGAAATAGTTTCTCACATTTCTCGTATTGTTTCGTTATCTTTTCGTCTTTTTGGTAATATTAAAGGCGATGATTTATTTTTAGCTGTTGTGCTTGCGCTTGCTCCATGGGGCGCGCCGTTGCCGGCTTATGCCTTGCTTACTTTTATGGCCTTTTTACAAGCTTTTATCTTTATGATATTAACTTATGTTTATATTGCGGGTGCTGTTGTAGTTGAAGAGCATTAAAACTTACATTTTTGAATACTTTTTGTATTTTTGTGCTGGCGCTAGCTGGGGGCTTTTTGTGGTGTGGATTATTTTCCCGCCACTTAGACTTTTTACTTTATTTATTGATCGCATACTCTGGGGCGGGCTTAGTTTGAGTCTTGCTTTTTGTCTTACATTTTTATTAGACAAAATAACAAAAAATGATTAAATACGCAATCACCGATCCGCTTTATTATCAAAATTTATCTTATGCTTTTTGCCATTATCCAAGGCTAAAAGATGCTGATTTTTTATTATTGCGTGATAAAAACGCTAAGGATTATTTTGCCTTGGCTTGTGAGTTTATGAAGTTTAAGCAAGTTTTTAAAAAAACTAAGTTCATTTTACAAAATGATATAAAATTAGCGATTTTATTAAATGCTGATGGTTTGCATTTTAGCTCAAATAACATCTGCGCCATCAAAAATGCTCCACAAAATATGCTAAAAATAGCAAGCACGCATAATGATGATGAAATAATTTTAGCTTGCGAAAGTGGCGCAGATTTTATTACATTTTCGCCTATTTTTGAGTGTAATAAAGGCGCGCCAAAAGGCATAGATGCTTTAAAAAAAGCCGTCAAATTAGCAAGCGATTATAAGGTTAAAACGCTAGGGCTTGGCGGGGTAAATAATGCTAGCAAAATAGCGCGCATCAAAAGTACAAAATGCGCTGGTTTTGCTGGGATTAGTTATTTTGTAAATGGCTAAATTATTATAAATTTTAATTTAGCCCGCGTTTTGGCTGAGCTATTTTGTGCTTTGTAAGATAGCAAGCTTTGAAATGGCGCAGATGAGTTTTATTTGTTTGGCTGGGTTTTGGCTATTTTGTTGAGATTAATTTTACTTTAAAATTTGCGCCAAGCATTTAGCTCATTTATAAAAATAAAATTAAAATTTGCGTCAAGCATTTAAAAATAGGGCAAATTTTAATAATTCTTTAAAAAGGATAAAAATGAAAAAAATTTTATTTGTTTGCCATGGCAATATCTGCCGCTCGCCGATGGCTGAGTTTATAATGAAGCATTTATGTAAAAATGCAAATCTTAATGACATTTTAATAGATTCACGCGCCACGCATAAAGATGAATTAGGCAAAACCCCACATTATGGCACGCTTAGCACGCTTGCTCGGCATAATATCAGTATTTTTGAGCACCAAGCCACGCTTTTGCTTAAAGATGATTATGATAAATACGATCTTATTTTATGCATGGATAGGGAAAACCTAAAAAATTGTGAATTAATTTTTGGCAAAAGGGCAAATTTTAATGAAAAGGTAAAATTGCTCTTATCTATCTGCCAAAATCAAAACCTTGAAGTAGCAGATCCTTATTATACGGGCGATTTTGAGCGCACTTATAGTGATATAATGAAAGCTTGTAAGGCTTTATTAGAGCAAATAAATCCAAAAAAAGGTTAAAAATGTCAAATTTATGTATCATTACCGCGCGCGGCGGCTCTAAACGCATACCAAATAAAAATATTAAGGATTTTTGTGGCAAGCCAATTATTGCTTATTCGATAATGGCCGCCTTAGAAAGTGGAATTTTTAGCGAGGTTATGGTCTCAACAGATAGCCAAGCAATCGCCAAAGTAGCCAAAGATTTTGGCGCAAGCGTGCCTTTTATGCGCTCAGCCAAAAATAGCGATGATTTTGCAAGCACTGCTGATGTTTTATTAGAGGTTTTAGATGAATATCAAAAACGCGGATTTTGCCCGCAAGATTTTGCTTGCATTTACCCAACAGCGCCTTTTATAACGCCTAGTAAATTGCAAAAAGCCTATGAAATTTTAAAAAATCAAAACGCTGATTTGGTCGTTAGCGTGTGTAAGTTTAGCTTTCCGCCACAACGCGCTTATTGCGTAAAAGACGGCTTTTTGGCCTATAAAGAACCACAAAATGCCCCAAAACGCTCACAAGATTTAGAGCCACTTTATCACGACGGGGGGCAGTTTTATTTTTATAATACTGAGCGGTTTTTAAGTTTAAATGGTTGTATCACAGAAAAAATCGTCCCTTTTGAGCTTAGCGAGCTAGAAACGCAAGATATCGATAACCAAAGCGATTGGGAGCTTGCCGCATTAAAATTTAAGCTAATGCAAAGCCAAAATTAATAATTAAGCCAAAATGAAAAATATTTTCATAAGAGCCGATGCTAATGAAATAATCGCAACCGGGCATATAATGCGAACTAGCGCAGTTGCTTATGCCCTAAAAAATCTTGGCGTAAATCCTATTTTTATCACAGCCGATAACAAGGCCAAATTATTATTAAATGGCTATGAAAATATCATTTTAAATAGCGCGTATAATGACTTAAATGCCGAGCTTGACGCACTTTGCCAGCTTTTAGGCAAAAATAAAAATAGCGTGCTTTTAATTGATAGCTATTTTATAAACCCATTTTATCTTAGCGAGCTTTTAAAATTTACAAAACTAGCTTATATTGATGATTTGTGCGCCTTTGCTTATGAGGTGGATTTGCTTATAAATTATAGTGCGTTTTTGGATTTTGAGGCTTATAAAAGCAAGCAAAATAAGGCAAAAAACTATCTTTTAGGCTCTAATTACGCTCCGCTAAGGGCTGAGTTTAAAATTCAAGCCTCCAAAAGCCCAAAAAATACCGAGCTTAAAAAAATTTTAATTACCACAGGCGGGGGTGATAAAATAAATCTTACTTATAATTTGCTTAATGCTCTTATAAAAGATAAGGCTTTAATGCATTTAGAGTATGAAATAATCATTGGCGCGTATAATAAATATAAAGAACAAATTTTAAATTTTTGCCAAAAATATATAAATTTTAAAACGCACGAAAATGTAAAAAATATGGCAGGGCTTATGCAAGAAGCTGATGTTATAATGTGCGCTGGTGGCAGCACTTTGTATGAATTGGCTGCTCTTGCTAAGCCTTGTATTTGCTTTAAGATCGCTAGCAACCAGCAAGATGCGATAAAATGGGCGCAAGCCAAGGCTTTGCTTTATACGGGCGATGGGCAAAATCAAATGAATGAGAGCATAAACTTAGCCATAAATTATTTAAAATTTTTACTCAAAAACCCAGACGAAGCACAAAAAATCGCCACAAATGCAAGCAAATTAGTAGATGGCAATGGGGCAAAAAAAATCGCACAGGCCTTGATTGAGTTATAAATTTTAAAATTTAGCCACGATTTATTGCTTTGCGCGCTTGGCTTAAATTTTAAAATTTAGCGCATTTTTAGCTTAAATTTTAAAATTTTCAAGCATTTTTTCACTCAGTGCTAAAAGCTCGCAAGCTCCGCGCTCTATAAAGCTATTTGCAAAATCCACGCCTGCGCTCAAATACTCGCTTTTAGCGTATGTTTTGCTGTCTTTTAAAATTTTTGAAGCATCGATTAAACCAAGCACGGCTTTGACGCTAATTATTTCATTATCTAGCACGGCATTTACGCCAATTGGTGCTTGGCAGCCTCCATTTAGTCTATCAACAAAGGCTCTTTCTACGCTAGTTTCTATGCGGGTTTTTTCATCGTCTAAAAAGGCGATGGCTTCTTTGATGGCGGTGTTTTTACTTGCTATTTCAATGCCTAATGCGCCTTGACCCATCGCTGGTATAGTATCAAGCGTGCTTATAAAGCTTACAAGTTCATTAAGTTTTAATCTTTCAATCCCGGCCTTTGCCAAAATAATACCATCAAAAACTCCATCTTTTAATTTTTGAATGCGCGATATTACATTGCCACGCAGGCTAATTAGCTCTAAATCAGGGCGCAAGGCGCGTATTTGCATTTGGCGGCGAAGGCTAGTGGTGCCAATTTTTGCTCCGCATGGCAAGGCTTGTAATGACGAATATTTCATACTTAATAAAGCATCGCTTGTATTTGCGCGCGAACAAACACAAGCAAGCTCTAAGCCAGGCTCAAAGCGCGTAGGCACATCTTTTAGGCTATGGACGGCTATGTGGGCTTGTTCGTTTAATAGGGCATTTTCAAGCTCTTTTGTAAAAAGTCCCTTGCCGCCAATTTTTGCTAGCGGAGTATCTAAGATCACATCGCCTTTTGTTTTCATTGTAATTAGCTCTACTTCATGGCCCTTTTGGCGCAATAAACCAGCGATATGCTCGCTTTGCCATAAGGCAAGAGCGGATGCGCGAGTGGCAATTTTTATTTTCATTTGTTTAGCCTTTATTTAAGATTATTTGGACGCTCGTCAATAATTTCTACATCGATTATTTCATCATCTGCGCTAAAATCATTAGTGTAAGAGGGTGTATTTTTCTTAGTTAAAAACACTGAAAAAATTATTATCAAAACAGCCAAAATATCGCATAAAATCCCGGGCAATATCAGCAAAAATCCACTAAATACAAAACCAAAAGAGCCAAAAATCCCAGCAAAATTTGCTTTTTGCATATTTGAATAAAGCCCAAAACCACCGCCATGAATTACTAAATAAGACCCTAGCATTAAACTTAAAAACGCCTCTAACAAATACCACAAAAAGCCGACATTTATGATAAAAACGATAGTGCAAATACACTCAAAAATCAAATAAGGTAAAAGTAAAATTTTAAGCATAAAAACCTAACAAAATATTTTACGCGATTGTAGCAAAAAATCATAAATTTGCTAGCAAAAAAATCCTTAAATAATAAAGCATAAAAGCAAAAATTAGGCTACAAAGCAAGGTTAAAAGCGTGATTTTTGAATAAATTAGCTTAAAAAACTCTCTAAATCCAAAAACCCATAAAGCACAAAATAAAATAAAAAATCCACTAATTGAGCCTGATAGTGCAATCCCGCTAGCACCAAATGGCTTAAACAAAACAAGGCAAAAAGTAATATTTATAAAAAGTGAATATATAGAAATTTTAGCGGCCAAGCCTTGTTTGAAGTGCGCAAAAAGCCACAGCGAAAAAAGCTTATACAACCCAAAAGGCAATAATCCAAGCATACACATTTGTAGCACTATGGCGCATTCTTTGGTGTTTTGTGCGTTAAATTCCCCGCGCTCAAAAAGCAAGTAAATTATAGGCTCAGCAAGCAAAAATCCACCAATGCTAGCAAACAATAAAAGAGCAAATAAAACATCAAAGCCTTTTTTTAATAAATTCTTAGCCAAAAGCTCATCGCCGGCTTTGATTTGTTTTGAAATTTTAGGGAAAATTGCTGTGCTAAGAGCTATGGCAAAAAGTGCTAGCGGGAGCTGAAATATGCGGTTTGCATAATATAAATAGCTAATGGCTCCGCTTGCTAAAAAGCTAGCTATTAGCGTGCTAGCAAAATCGCCAATTTGTGCAGCTGAGCTACCTAAAACGCCAGCAAAAAAGCTTTTATAAAAGCCTTGCATTTTTGCCCTTTGAGAGCCAAAAAACTTAGCCAAGCCAAGAGTTAAAATTTTAAATAATCCAAGCTTTTTGATGGCAAATAAATGCGCTAAAACTTGTAATACTCCACCAGCTACCACGCCCCAGCTAAGATACAGCGCAGCTGTGCTTTGGGGTTTGTTGTGAGCAAATATTAAAGCACAAATCATAGCTATATTTAAAAGCGCCGTGCTAAATGCGCTTGTGGCAAAATGCGAGCGATATTGTAATAAACTAGCAAAAACGCTGACTATAAAAATACAAAGCAAATACCAAAAATTTATGCGAACAAGCGGTAATGCTAAATTGATGCTTTGTGCATCAAAACCAAGGGCTAAAAGCTTAGTAAATAGCGGTGTAAAAAGCATTACAAGCAAGCTAAGCCCTAGCATAAATGCGCTAAATTTTAATAAAACCTCAGCCAAAAACAGCCCCTTTTTGCTGCTTTTTATAAAATGTGGCAAAAAAGCTTGCGTAAATGCGCCCTCGCCAAAAAGTCGCCTAAAAAGATTAGGCAATTTAAAAGCTACAAAAAATATATCACTCCAAAGTCCTGCGCCAAGACTAGCAGCCGTTAGCAGATCGCGTAAAAATCCTAAAATGCGTGAGATAAAAATACCAGCTGAATTAGTAAAAAAATGTCTAAGCATAAGCCCTCAAAAATTTTTGCTTATTATAGCGCGTTTAGAAGCGTTTTGGCAGGTTAAAATTTATGAAATTTTAAAATTTGCTTGCTTGGAAATGTTTAGAAATTTTAAAAATAAAGCCAAAATTAAAGGATATTTTACTAAAATCGCAAAATTTTTGTGCCTGTACAAAATAGGCAAGAGGGAGATAAAATGAAAGAAAAACGCGTTTTAGTTAAATTTTCAGGCGAGGCACTAGCTGGTGGTTCTGGTTTTGGTATAGAGCCTGAAATTTTAAAATACATTGCCGAAGAGATCAAATCCTTAGCAGTTGCTGGTGTGCAAATTGGCATAGTAATAGGCGGAGGCAATATAATTCGTGGTGTAAGTGCTTCACAAGGTGGAATTATAGGGCGCACAAGTGGCGATTATATGGGAATGCTCTCAACCGTGATAAACTCCATAGCCTTGCGCGAGGCAATAGAGCGTGTAGGGCTAAATGTGCGCGTTCAAAGCGCGATAAAAATGGAGGCAATTTGTGAAACATTTATCATCGGGCGTGCGATAAGACATATGCAAAAAGGGCGCGTGGTGATTTTTGCAGCTGGAACGGGCAATCCGTTTTTTACCACAGATACAGCAGCTACTTTGCGTGCTATTGAGATGGAATCTGATATGATTATAAAAGCTACAAAAGTAAATGGCGTTTATGATAAAGATCCGGTGAAATTTTCTGATGCGCAGTTAATTGGCGAATTAAGCTATGATAAAGCCTTAGCTGATGATATAAAAGTAATGGACGATACAGCAATCGCGCTTGCAAAAGATAATAAATTGCCGATAGTAGTTTGTAATATGTTTGAGCCGGGCAATATCGCTAAAATCGTAGTAGATGAGGATTTAAGCGGTTGTTCGGTGGTAAAGTAAATTTGAAATAAGGGTATAAATGAGAGCAGAACAAATAATCACAAAAGCACTTCAAAAAGTAGGCGATGATAGATATAAGCTAGCTTTGATGGTGGCTAAAAGAGCAGAGCAATTAGGCGCAGGAGCTAGCGCGCTAGTAGAAAATACAAGCAAGATGAAAAGCGTAGATATCGCGCTTTTAGAGATTGCCGAGGGTAAAATAATCTTAGACAATGATAGCGCAGAAGCTTAAAATTTTGAAATTTTAAAATTTTAAAGCTAAGGATTTAGTTTAAAATTTTAAAAACAAATAAAATTTTAAACTCCAAGCTTTATAAAAAGTAAAATTTTAAAATTTAATAAGCTATAAGGGTTAGTTTCAATGAATAAAAGCGATAATAGCTTAGAGTTATTAATCGAGCAAATTTGTCGTTGCCACGATATAGAAAGCGCAAAAGATATTTTATATGGCGTAACTAAGCCAACTGGTATGTTATTAAAGGCGGTGAATTTTTGCATTTGCTTACATGAAGGACAGGTGCGAAAAAGTGGCGAGCCATACAGCATTCATCCTATTTTAGTGGCGTGCTTTGTAGCGCATATGGGCGGAGATGAAAGTATGCTTTTGGCTGCGCTTTTACATGATGTGGTAGAAGATACAGAATGTAGTAAAGAAGATGTGGCTTTTGAGTTTAGCGAAGAAGTGGCGGATTTAGTAGATGGATTAACTAAAATAGTTGCTATTCGCAAAGATGAATTAGTTAGTTCAAGCTCAAATGAAAAATTAACGGCCTCAGCACTGACCTTTCGTAAAATGCTTTTAAGCTCTATTGACGATATGCGCGTGCTTGTAATTAAATTATGCGATAGACTTCATAATATGCTAACCCTTGAAGCCTTGCGCCCTGATAAGCAACGCCGAATAGCCGAAGAAACGCTGATTGTGTATGCGCCAATCGCTCATAGGCTGGGAATTTCGGCTATTAAAAATGTGCTTGAAGATTTGGCATTTAAGTATGTTTTGCCAGATGAATATGCCAAAATAGACGATTTTATCAATTCATCTAAACAACAACTACAATTAAAAATAAATTCATTCAGCCAAAAAGTTACAAACGAGCTTTTAGCAAATGGTTTTAGTGAGGATAGTTTTGAGATACAAAAACGCATAAAGCATTATTATTCAATATATCTAAAAATGCAAAGAAAGGGCATAAGTTTAGAAGAAATTTTAGATTTATTGGCTGTTAGGGTGATAGTTAGCGAGGATATGGATTGTTATTTGGTGCTTGGAATTTTGCATATGAATTTTAGCCCGCTAATATCTAGGCTAAAAGATTATATCGCCTTGCCTAAGCAAAATGGTTATCGCACGCTTCACACCACGCTTTTTGATGATAAAAGCATTATAGAAGCGCAAATTCGCACTTTTTCTATGCACAAAACAGCAGAATACGGCGTAGCAGCTCATTGGCGCTATAAGCACGGCGGCAGCTTTATGCCTAGCGTGAATAACTGGCT
Source organism: Candidatus Campylobacter infans (assembly GCA_009827235.1). Classification (GTDB taxonomy): domain Bacteria; phylum Campylobacterota; class Campylobacteria; order Campylobacterales; family Campylobacteraceae; genus Campylobacter; species Campylobacter infans. The sequence continues at coordinate 39,497 of SPMW01000001.1, forward strand.
AAAAGAATTAAAAGAAGATGAAAGCAAAAGTGCGCCTGAGGATTTTTATGAATATGCAAAAGATAGTCTTTATGTAGAAGATATTGCTGTGTATTCGCCTGCTGGCAGGCCTTTTACATTACCACGCGGTGCTACCGCGCTTGATTATGCCTATGAAATCCACTCAGAAATCGGCCTACACGCCAAAGAAGCCTATGTAAATAAATTAAAAGTGCCTTTGCTAACTGAATTAAAAAACGGGGATATAGTTCAAATAATCACCGGCGATGAGCCAAAATATCGATGTAGCTGGCTAGATAATGTAAAAACTGGCAAGGCACGCGCCACTATCCGCGCGCATTGTCGCCAAAAATTAAAAGACATAAATATAGCCATTGCGCATAAAATTTTATCTGCGATTTTTGACATAGATGATGATAAATTAAATCAATGGCTTGAAGCTGAAAACTACAAAAAAAATATTTTCAAAATCGCCACAGATTCTGTATTTTTACAAGATGTGGTAAATACGCTAAAAAAATATCCGCGCAAAGAAAAAATTTTTGGCTTTTCAAGCAAATATGAGATAAAAAAGCAAAAATGCGATAATATCGTAATTTATAGTAATTTTAAGATAAATCGAGCGATGTTTGATTACTGCTGTAATCCTAAGCGTGGTGATGATATTTTGGGCTTTCGTTCAAATCATAGCGTGATTGTCCATCATAAGCTTTGCGAAAGAGCTAGCAAGCTAATGGCAAATGGAGATGAAATGATTTTTGTAAAATGGGCTAAAAATGCGCCAAATCGCTATAAGATTATTTTAAACATAGAAAATAAGCGCGGTAGCCTAGCTAGCTTTTTAAATGATTTAGCCAAGCAAAATATGGATTTAGTAACCATAACGCTAAATGAAGGTGGCGAAGAAGAAAGCGTGGAGTATTTTGAGCTAATCGCCCAAACTCAACAAGACGCCGATGTAGGCGCAATACGCGAGAGATTAAAAGATAAATATAAAATTATAGAGTGGAATTCCTTAGCCGATGCGTATTCATAGCCAAATGCGCGAAATTTTAAATTATCATTAGCTGGCGTGTATTTATAACAGATGCACGAAATTTTAAATTATTTGCTTTTAAATATAAAATTTAGTTTAATTTAAGCCCTTTTTTAGCTTGCGAATTATAAAGCGCGCTGGGTGAATTTCATTTAAAATGCTAGCGCGCACGCAAGGCTGGCGTTTTAATAATAAATCGCAAATAAGCTCAGCCCCTAAAACAGCACTAGCTAGTCCATGCGCGCCATGAGCGGTATTTACAAATACATTTTTATGGTATTTTGGGGCTTTTTGCTCGCTTTTATTTTTACTCCATAAAAGCGCTTTGTAATCTTGTTTAAACGCGCTTATATCGTGCATTTGCCCAATTATCGCAAATCTATCGCCGCTATAAGCGCGAAAACCTACATTTGAGCTTAAAATTTCTACTTGATTTGTGCTGATAAACTCGCTTAAATTAGCGATATTTTGGGCGTTGTCGCTATCTTTTGGGCTTAGGGATAAATCTAGTCTATTAAAGGTTGAACCTATTGTTTGGCCTTTTTGGCGTGCCTTACAAATATACCCACGAGCGCAAAAGGGCGTTTTTAATTCAAGCAAGGGTGAAATAATCGTGCTTTGACCTCTTACCTTGCTCAAAAGCAAATTTTCATCATAATTTTTTATTAAATCCAGACCATCGCCACCGCCAGCAAAAATAATTATATCAGCATTTGTTTGTTTTAGTGTCTTGTTTTGTTTATAATTTATTAAATAACAATTTTGCTCTTTATTAAAATTTGCGTTTAAAAAAGTGCTTGAAAAGCTTATATTTAAGGTTTTAGCTAGGTGCTTGCGAAAACTCAAAACTTCAATTTGTGCGCCTTTTTTTATGTTTATTTTAGGATAGGGCAGGGCATTTTCATCATAGCTTAAAAGTGCGCTATTTGCGTTTTTGAAGCGAGTTTGCTGGGCTTTATTTGTGGCATAATGTAAAACTTGGCAAAAATCAATAAAATTGAAAAAATTTTGATCTTGCCTATAAAAATTATACGCTAAAAGCGAGCTAAGCAAAGAAAAACGCCCAAGCAAAACATCGTTTTTTGTAATTAGCGGGAGCAAAAGACCGCTTTCATTTGAGCTTGCGCCATTTTGAAGGTCTTTTTGTTTTTCTAAAATTTCGCAGTTTATGCCTAAATTTTTTAATTTATAAGCAGTGATTAGCCCTGCGATACCAGCGCCTATTATTATGGCCTTTTTGCCTTTTAGGGCGTGGATTTTTGGCATTGCGAGATCAATTTCGTGTAAATTTTGAAAATTTGGATAGGAAAACCATATGTTTTTATTGATATTGCGCGTTTTTGGCTGGTTGCAAATGGCGTGGGAAAACTCCCTTTTTTTATTAGTGCCTTTAAGTTTAAAATGCGTAAAATCAGCACTCTTTAAGCCATCTTTTAGCACTCTTGCACAGCTAAAACTTCTAGCCACGCAACCCTTCAAACTAAACTCACCCAAACGCTCCAAAAAACGCTTATCCCACATTTGCGGATTTTTAGACGGACTAAAACCATCTAAAAACCAAATATTTGCCCTAAAAAAACTCTCATCTAAAAAATCCAAAATATCGCCAAAATAAAGATCTAAAATAATCTCGCAGTTATTATTTAAATAAAATTTTAATCGCACCAGCTCGTTTTGGATAATTTCGTATTGTTTATAAAAAGCACTAAAAAGCTCGCTAAGCTCGTTTTTTAGGGCTAAAAACTGCTTTGATTCATAAATGCTTTTTAGCTCATTTTGGCTTAGTGGATATTTTTCAACGCTAATATAATGTAAATCAAAACCCATCTTTAATGCTTTTTGTGCGCTTAAAAAGAAGTTTAGCCCAGCTCCAAACCCAGCCTCAGCCACTACTATATTTTTAAAATTTCTAAAATAATTAAAAGCATCTATATAAACTTGCTCTCTCTCACCAAGCGGATTGAAAGCATCAAAATACACATCATCAAAGCGCGATGCATATGGAGCGTTATTTTTAAAAATCATGGGTTTTTGGCAAAATAAGCATCAATGCCATCTGCAATGCCTTTTGCCAAGGCTTGTTGGTATTTATCATTTGCTATTAGCTTGCTTTCTTTTGGGTGAGAGATGTAGCCTACTTCTATTAACGCTGCTGGCATAAGCGCGCCAACAAGCACCCAAAATGGAGCTTCTCGCACGCCACCATCGTTTATTTTATAATTAGTCTTTACGCTTTTTAACATACCGCTTTGTAAATCTATGGCTAATTTATTACTAGATATGATTTTTTCGCGGTTTAAAAAATTAAGAAAGCTAATTTTACTAAAATAATTCATTTCATCGGTGTCTGCTTTGTTTTCAAGGTTGGCTGCGTCCATGGAGCGTTTGGAGCGAGTAGGGCTTAGAAAAAATGTTTCTATGCCACTTGTGATTTTTGCGCTTTTTTCGTTGGCTACGGCGTTTGCGTGGATTGAAATAAATAAATTAGCGTTTTTTTCGTTAGCAAAACTAGTGCGGGTTCGCAAATTTACAAATTTATCGCTTGAACGCGTATAATACACCTTATAACCGCGATTTTTTAGGATACTAGCTAGTTTTTTGCTGATATTTAGCACAATGTCCTTTTCTTTTAGTTTTTTATCGTTTGAGAGTGCGCCACCATCTTTGCCGCCATGACCTGGGTCAATTACTATAATTTTTTTAGCCCTTTCTTGCTTGTTGGGCGCGTTTTGCTGGTTTTGATTGTTTGCTAAATTTTCATATTTTGTTAAATTTTCATCTTCTTCATTTATGTTTTTTTGCTCTGCTTGTTTTGTTTTATTTATTTTTTCTTCGTTTTTGAAAATCAATTCATTTTGTTTTAGATTAAAGCTTATATTTATTTTTTTTTCTGCTTGAAATACCACGCGCACCTTGTTTTGGCTTTGTTGTGCTATTCGTAAGCTAGGGCTTATTTTTTGATTAAAATTTGGAATTTTGATATTTAAGAATGCGTTTATATCATAAATTTTGCGGTATGATTTATTGTCTTTTAGCTCAAAACTTTTGATATTGTTTTTATTTAAAGGCGCGCTAAGCTTAAATTTTAATTCATTTTCATTGCTACTAATAGAAATTATATTTATTTTTTGTTTGCTTTGTGTTTTGGTATTTGTAAAGACGCTTTTTTCATTATTTTTAATTTTGCTTTGAGTTTGTGCTTTGGGTTTTTTTTGGTTTAGCTCTTTTTCGTAATTAGAATAATCCAAGTTCAAAGCCTTAGAAGCTTTTATAAGGCGAATTAGGGCTTTATTTTTATCTGCGTCCTTGCCGTTCATTACAGATTTTATATAAACGCCCTTTAAATCATTATATATTTTAATCTTGCCAACTCTACTAGCATTTGCAAAATTCTTATCAAAAGCCTCAAAAGCATTGGCATTTAAGCTAGATATTAAGGCCAAAAATAATGCAAAAGCTAGAAAATACCTAAGCATTTTCTCCACGCGTTAGCTTTTTAAGAAGTTCTTTTACGCTTATAATTTCTTTAAGGCGGTATCCGTTTGCGCCTGTGAAAAATAAGCCGGTGTCTTTTTTGCCACTAACTGCGTCATATAGTCTATCAGCAATGCAATACCCCACGGCTTTTGCGCCTATACCACGCTTACAAGGGCTTACGCAATTTGAAATGCAATTTATTTTAGGGCCTTGTTTGTTTTCTACTAATTTTATTAAGTTTGTGCGAATTCCGCGCGCTGGGTAGCCAACTGGTGATTTAAATAACTTTATATCGTTTTGCGTGGCATCAAGCAAAACTTGCTTAAACTCAGGTGCAGCATCGCATTCATGCGTGCCAATAAAGCGTGTTCCCATTTGCACGCCACTTGCTCCAAGATTTATGGCATTTATTATATCTTGGTGATCCCAAATCCCGCCAGCTGCAATCACAGGTATAGGTCTGCCTGCTTTTTTGGCCCATTCATTTGCTTCTGCTACAACAGGGCTTATTAGTTTTTCTAGCGCAAATTCTGGATCTAAGCATTGCTCATAAGTAAAGCCTTGATGTCCGCCACTTTTTGGCCCTTCTAACACAAAGGCATCAGGCAAGACATCATAACGCATTAGCCAGCGTTTGCAAATAATTTTTAATGCTTGAACGGAGCTGATTATAGGCACTAGGGCTACATCTTTAAAATTTTTAGTAAATTCAGGCAAGCTAGTAGGCAAGCCAGCACCTGAAATAATAATATTTATGCCATGCTCGCAAGCATCTTTTACTATTCTTGCGTAATCATTGCTAGCGCACATTATATTTGCCCCTAGCGGTTTATCGCCACAAATTTTTCTTGCGTTATCGATTATTGCCTTAAAGCCAGCTGTTGAATAAAAATTTTCACTATTATACGGCCTAAAATTTAGCTCTTTACTAACAAATTTTAAGTGATTATAATACCCAGTGCCTACTGAGCTAATAACGCCAAGCGCGCCATTTGCGCTAACTGTGCCAGCTAGACGATCCCAGCTAATGCCAAGTCCCATACCACCTTGTATTATTGGAATTTTAATTTCGTATTTGCCTATTTTTAATGCTTTTAAATCCATTGTTTTACCTATTTTATTATTAGTTTTGCAAAAGCTTTTTTGCCTACTTGAATGGCGTATTGGCCGACATTTAAATGTAATTGTTCATCATTTATTTTAACCCCGTTTATGCTTAGGGCGTTTGCTTTTATGGCTCGTCTTGCATCTGAGCTTGACGTGCAAAGCTCGCATAATTTTAAGGCTTCAACTATCCAAATATCAGCCTTTGCGCTAAATTCTTTCATATTACTTGGCAATGCGCCTTTTGAATGAATGCTTTCCCATTCGCTTAAAGCATTTTTAGCACTTATTTCATCATAAAAGCGCGCTGTAATCTCACAAGCAAGGTCTTTTTTGGCTTGCATAGGATGATAATCATTGCTTTTTACCCGCTCTTTTAGCTCATTTATTTGTTCTATGCTTTTATTTGAGAGTAATAAATACCACTCCCACATCAATTCATCGCTAATACTCATAATCTTTGCTAGCATATCATCTGCTGGCTCGGTTATGCCTATATAATTGCCTAAACTTTTGCTCATTTTATTTGCGCCATCAAGTCCAATTAAAAGTGGCATCATAAAGACGCTTTGTTCTTTGTTGAGATTATAAGTGCGCTGTAAGGTGCGTCCCATTAGCAAATTAAACTTTTGATCTGTGCCACCCATTTCTATATCGCTTTTTAAATGCACGCTATCATAGCCTTGTAATAAAGGATACAAAAACTCGCTTATTGCTATGCTTTGATTTTGTTTGTAGCGTTTGGTAAAATCATCTCTTTCTAGCATTCTAGTCACGCTAAAAGTCCCAGCAAGCGCGATTAAATCACTAGCACTAAGCTTATTTAACCAAGCTGAATTAAACACAATTTGCGTTTTGCTCTCATCTAAAATTTTAAAAACCTGCTCTTTGTAGGTTTTGGCGTTTTTGGCTACTGTTTGCTCGTCTAAAATTTTTCTTGTTGCGCTTTTGCCTGTTGGATCGCCTATGCGCGCAGTAAAATCGCCTATTAAAAATAGCACCTTTGCGCCATGTTTTTGTAAAAAGGCTAGCTTATTTAGCACCACGGTATGGCCTAAATGCAAATCAGCAGCGGTAGGATCCATACCAATTTTTACCAAAAAATGTTCGCCTTTTTCGTAATAATTTTTTATAAGTTCTTGGATTTTTTCTAGCCCAATAATCTCAGCTGCGCCCTTTTGCAACTCGTTTAAAATGGTGCTAATGTCCATAAAAGTCCTTTAAAATTGATAAAAAAGCGCAATTCTATCTTAAAATTTCATAATTAAACATAAATTTTTTGTAATTTAGCGCGCAAAAAAGATAAAAATTAAAATTTTAATTATTTTTTAAGCTTTTTGTAAGCAAAATCGCCTAGACTTTGAATTATTTGAACTAATAAAATCAAAATAATCACCGTATAAATCATCACATCAGGCTTAAAGCGTTGGTAGCCATAACGCACCGCCACATCGCCCAAACCGCCTCCGCCTACCGTGCCAGCCATAGCCGAAAAGCCTATTATCATTATAAGCGTTAGGGTTAGGGCGTTGATGATTGCGGGCAAGGCTTCTCTTAATTGCACCTTAAAAATAATTTGAAAACGCGATGCACCAAAGCTCATAGCTGCTTCAATCACGCCTTTATCAACTTCAAGCATCGCCGCTTCAATCAATCTTGCAATAAAAGGTGCTGAGCCAATGGTTAGTGGCACGATAGCAGCGCTCGTGCCTATACTCGTGCCTATTATTAGTTTGGTTAGTGGAAAAAGAACTATCATCAAAATTATAAAAGGAAAACTTCGCAAAGTATTTACAATTATATCAAGTGTGCGGTAAATTGCGATATTTTGAGCTAATCCGCCTTTTTTGGTAAGTATTAAAATAACTGCTAAACCAAGCCCGATAATAAAGGCCAAAATCGTAGAAACTAGCGACATATATAGCGTTTCAAGCGTGGCTTTGTATAATAAATTAGCTAACATCTTAATCCTTAATTAAAATTTATTTGATTTAAAGGCTCAATTTTTGGCTCAATTTGCATGCTTGGCGCGCTTTTGCTAAAAAAGATTAAATCCTCCACGCTTTGAACGCTCCAAGGCAATTTTAAAATGCAATATTTTAAAATTTCAGCTGCTGAGATAGCATCGCTAAATGCGCGGTGGTGGATATTTTCAATGCCTAAAAGCTCTTTAAGGATGTTTAGTTTATAGCGCTGGCTAGCTATGCAACGCTTAGCAAGCTCAACCGTACAAAGCGCTCTATTTAATAAAGGCGGATAGCCCAAATCCACTAAACTTTTAGAAATAAAGCCATAATCAAAACGCACATTATGCGCTACAAAAACGCAATCACCCAAAAAATCACGGAAATTTTTCAGCGCATAAGCAAGGCTGGGCGCGCCTATTAAATCATTTGCGCTTAATCCTGTAAGCTCTGTGATTACTTGTGGGACGCAATCAGCATAAATTAAAGTAGAAAAAGCTCCGGTTTGTTCGCCATTTATTAGCTTAATCGCGCCTATTTCGATGATTTGTCCGCTATTGATAGAGCCTGTGGTTTCTATATCAACCACGCAAAATTCCTGCTTGCATAACTCTCTTTTATTTGTCGCAAGGCTAATTACTCCATTTTGCTCGCAAAGCTCCAAGCCAAGCGCGCACCAATTTTCTACCTGGCTAATATCTATATCGCTTAATTCATCGATTTTAGCAGCAATTTGTAAAAAAGCGTCTTTATTTAATGGAGCCTTATTTAACAAAGAAATTAAAAGCTCGGTTTCGTTAATTTTTTTCTTTTTCTTTATCAAGTTTTTCTCGTTTTGATTTTTAAAATTTTTTATTAAAATTTATTTTAAAATTTTAAAATTTGCCGTAAATTTTAAAATCTGTAAAGATGAAATTTTAAAATGTGCTTTAAATTTTAAGTGCTTTTATAGCCTGAGTGTAGCTTTGTGAGCCAAAAATAAAACTACCAGCTACTACCACATCAGCACCTGCAAGCTCGATTTCGGCGATATTTGCGCCCGTTATCCCGCCATCAACTTCAATTAAACATTTTGCCCCGCTTTTATCTATCATTTCTCTTAGATTAGCGATTTTTTCAAGCGCGCTTGTGATGAATTTTTGCCCACCAAAACCAGGATTTACGCTCATTAAAAGCACCATATCAAGCTCGCTTAAAATGTATTCAAGCGTGTTAAGATTTGTGTGCGGATTTAGCACGATGGCTGGATTTATGCCGGCTTTTCGTATTTTTTCGATTAAGCGCAAGGGATGAGTGGCTCTTTCAATGTGAAAGCTTAGAAATTTTGGTTTTAATGGCAAAAATAAATCTATAAAAAAATCCACATCTTCTACCATCAAATGCACATCTAGTGGCACTTTGGCGGCTTTTTGGATAGCATTTAGCACGCAAGGCCCTATGGTAAGGTTTGGCACAAAATGCCCATCCATCACATCAATATGAATCAAATCCGCTCCCGCATCGCAAACAGCGTTTATTTCATCATTTAAACGCCCAAAATCAGCTGAGAGAATACTAGCTGCTACATACATCTTTACCTCAAAATTTTAAAATAAAAGCCCGCATTTTACTATCTTTGGCATAAAATTTAATAAAATTTACACATTTTAGCTATACTTACGCTTTTTTTAAGGATTTAAAATGAACAAAAAACAGCTTTCAAGCCTCGGATTTATGGTGGCTTTGTTTGGTTTTAGTTTTTATTATTGGGGGATTAATTTTACTGCTACGATTTTGGTGCTAAGTGTGTTGATTATTTTTCACGAATTTGGGCATTTTGTGGTGGCGCGGTATTTTGGCGTGGCGGTTAAGGTGTTTAGTTTGGGTTTTGGCGAGAGTATTTACAGCAAGCAAATAGGTGCTACGCGCTACCAAATAAGCGCGATTTGGCTAGGTGGCTATGTGCAATTAAAAGGACAAAATGACGCCAACCCAAAAGAAAAAAATTACGACCCAGATAGCTATAATATGCTAAGCCCGATTAAACGCATTGCGATTTTATTTGCTGGGCCATTTTTTAATATAATTTTGGCGTTTTTGCTTTATATGGCGGTTGGATTTTTGGGTATTGATAAGCTTGCGCCAACAATTGGCAAGGTGCTGCCTGATTCGGCCGCGCTTAGCGCAGGACTTCAAAAAAACGATAAAGTGCTTGAAATAAATGGCGTAAAAATCACACATTGGGATCAGATAAAAACCCTTATAAGCTTAGAGCCTACTAATTTATTGATTGAGCGAGAGGGCAAAAAAATAAATCTCACCTTAAATCCAAAAATAAGCGATACCAAAACAATTTTTGGAGAAAATATTAAAGCGCCTATGCTTGGGATTGCGCCTAGTGGAGAGTTTGTTAGGCTTTATTATACTGGATTTTCTAGCATTGGCTTTGCCTTAGATGAAACGCTTAAAGCAAGCAAGCTAATTTATTTGAGCCTTGAAAAATTGATTTTAGGCATTGTGCCTATAAATCAGCTTGGTGGCATTGTGGCGATGGCTGATATTACCACAAAAGCCGCTAGTATCAGCATCAGCACGCTTTTTATTATCACGGCTTTAATATCTGTGAATTTGGGCGTGTTAAATTTATTGCCTTTGCCAGTGCTTGATGGCGGGCATATTGTTTTTAACGCTTATGAAATGCTTGCTAAACGACCAGTAAATGAAAAAGTTTTTATCTATGCTAGTTATGCCTCAATGGCTTTATTATTTTTACTAATGGCTTTTACGATAATTAACGATATTTACAGGCTTGCTGGCGGTTATCAATGAAATTTATTAAAATTTTAGAGCAAGTTCGAGAATTAAATGAAAATGCTAGCGTGGTAGCTGTTAGCAAAAGTGTGGATACGCCAGCCTTAGAGCCACTTTTGCGTTTTGGTGTTTTGGATTTTGGTGAAAATAAAGTCCAAGAATTAAGCAAAAAATTTAAAATTTTAAATTCCAGCCAAAATGCTAGCATTAGATGGCATTTTATCGGGCGTTTGCAAAAAAATAAAATCAACGCGCTTTTGGCATTAAAGCCGTATTTGTGGCAAAGCTGCGATTGCCAAAATAGCGCGCTTGAAGTAGATAAGCGATTAAATTATGAATTAAGCGCGCTTTTACAAATCAACTCAGCCGATGAAGCTAGCAAACAAGGCATAAGCATAGAGCAAGCAATCGATGAATATATCGCAATTTGCGAGCAGTGTAAGTATTTGAAATTAAAAGGCGTAATGAGCATAGGTGCTAATAGCGATGATAAAAAATTAATAATAAAAAGTTTTGAGCGCACTTATAAGATCTTTGACAATTTAAAGCCATACGGGGCAAAAATTTGTTCTATGGGTATGAGCGATGATTATGAATTGGCGCTAAAATCTGGCTCAAATATGCTCCGCCTTGGTCGCGTGTTATTTGCTTAAAATTTAATATATTATAATGTAAGCAAATTTTAAAATTTTAAAATTTATAAAAGGATAATTATGCAAAACATCGCCAAAATCGGTATTTTAACGCTTAGCGATAGAGCAAGTGCTGGTATTTATGAAGATGAAAGTGGTAAGGCGATTAAAGAGTGCTTGGATCTTTGGTTGGTGAGTGAGTTTGAGTGCGAATATAGCGTGATTAGCGATGATTACGAGCTGATTTGCCAAAAGCTAAAACAAATGAGCCAAGATTGTGATTTGCTTTTAACAACTGGCGGCACTGGGCCTGGACCGCGTGATGTAACGCCTGAGGCAACGCAGGCTGTGTGCGATAAAATGCTGCCTGGTTTTGGCGAATTGATGCGGCAAGTTAGCTTGGCTTATGTGCCAACAGCGATTTTATCGCGCCAAAGCGCTGGGATTTGCGGTAAGTGCTTAATTATCAATTTGCCAGGCCAACCAAAGGCTATTAAAGAATGTTTAGAGCCTGTTTTTCCTGCGGTGCCGTATTGCTTGGATTTAATCGGCGCAAGCTATATCCAAACTAATGAAAATTATATAAAAGCTTTTCGTCCAAAAGGCACAAGAAAATAAAATTTTAAATTATTTGGCTTGATTTGTTTAAAATTTATATTAAAATTTAGTTTTTATAAATAAACCAACTATATCCAAGCCATCTAAATCAAAATAAAAGTAAAAATTTTAATTTTTTTCATAAAATCTATTGACAAAGAACTTTTTATAAGATAAAATCCCGCTTTGTTTTTTAAGCTGGTGTAGCTCAGTTGGTAGAGCTACTGCCTTGTAAGCAGTGGGTCGGCGGTTCAAGTCCGTTCACCAGCTCCATCATTTCACTTTATTTTTTCACAGTGTTTGACCGGTTTTGCAATTTTTTGGTGAGATACTCAAGTGGCCAACGAGGGCAGACTGTAAATCTGCTGACTATGTCTTCCGTGGTTCGAATCCACGTCTCACCACCATTGCTATGCTACTTTGTAGCATTTGCGGGATTAGCTCAGTTGGCTAGAGCATCAGCCTTCCAAGCTGAGGGTCGCGGGTTCGAGTCCCGTTTCCCGCTCCATTTTGGATAACTGGGAGCTGTAACCTCGTTATCGTTGTTACTAATGCGTTTGCGCGCAGGCTTTCAGTAGGTTTTGTGTTGTTTTGTTTATTTGCAGCTCTGTGCTCATATGGCTCAGAGGTAGAGCACTTCCTTGGTAAGGAAGAGGTCGCGAGTTCAAGTCTCGCTATGAGCTCCATTTAGGCTAAAATGCAAATAATAAAACCTATTTTCTAACTTTCGCAAAATTCTTATCGGAGGATAACATGGCAAAAGAAAAATTTGTGCGCTCTAAGCCACACGTAAATATCGGTACTATCGGTCACGTTGACCATGGTAAGACTACCTTAACTGCTGCTATTTCAGCGGTTTTATCTCGCAAAGGTCTAGCTGAGTTAAAAGATTATGACAATATCGATAACGCTCCAGAAGAAAAAGAGCGCGGTATTACCATCGCTACTTCTCACATCGAGTATGAAACTGAAAACCGCCACTACGCCCATGTGGATTGCCCAGGACACGCTGATTATGTTAAAAATATGATCACAGGTGCTGCTCAAATGGATGGCGCTATATTGGTTGTTAGTGCAGCTGATGGCCCTATGCCACAAACAAGAGAGCATATTTTGCTTTCTCGTCAAGTAGGCGTACCGTATATAGTTGTATTTATGAATAAATGCGACATGGTTGATGATCCTGAGTTGCAAGAGCTAGTTGAAATGGAGATTAGAGAGCTATTAAGTGAATATGGTTTCCCTGGTGATGACACTCCAATAATAAAAGGTTCAGCACTTCAAGCACTTGAAGAAGCAAAAGCTGGCAAAGATGGTGAATGGTCTGCTAAAATTATGGAGCTTATGGATGCTGTTGATAGCTATATCCCAACTCCAACTCGTGATACTGATAAAGATTTCTTAATGCCTATTGAAGATATTTTTTCAATTTCAGGTCGTGGTACGGTTGTAACTGGTCGCGTTGAAAAAGGTATTGTAAAAGTAGGCGATACAATTGAAATCGTAGGACTTCGCCCTACACAAACTACTACCGTAACTGGCGTAGAGATGTTTAGAAAAGAAATGGAACAAGGTGAAGCTGGTGATAATGTAGGCGTATTGCTTCGTGGAACTAAAAAAGAAGAAGTTGAACGCGGCATGGTTTTATGTAAGCCAAAATCAATTACTCCACACAAAAAATTTGAAGCAGAAGTTTATATTCTAACAAAAGAAGAAGGCGGTCGCCATACTCCATTTTTTAATAACTATCGCCCACAATTTTATGTGCGCACAACTGATGTAACCGGCTCTATTACATTGCCTGCTGGTACTGAAATGGTAATGCCTGGCGATAACATTAAAATAACTGTTGAGCTAATTGCTCCAGTGGCGCTAGAAGATGGTACTCGTTTTGCGATTCGCGAAGGTGGTCGCACAGTTGGTTCTGGCGTTGTATCTAAAATTTTAGAATAATAAAATTTAAAATAGGTGTTTTGGGGCAAAAGCCCCATTAACGCCACTTTTGAAAATTTAGGAAAAAATATGGCAAGTAATACAAGAATAAAAATCGGTTTAAAATGCTCTGAGTGCGGTGATATTAACTACACTACTACTAAAAATAGCAAAAAAACTACCGATAAAATAGAACTTAAAAAGTATTGTCCAAGACTTAAAAAACACACAGTTCATAAAGAAACAAAGCTTAAATAAGCTGCCATTTAGGGCAGTAGCTCCAACGGTAGAGCGCCGGATTCCAAATCCGATGGTTGGGGGTTCGAATCCCTCCTGCCCTGCCACATAAGGTAATTAAAAAATGGATAAATTGTTAAGTTATATTAAACTATCGCGCGCTGAGCTTTCTAAGGTAATTTTCCCTACAAAAGAGCAAATTCGCACGGCATTTATTGCTGTGGTTTCAGTGGTTGTGGCAGTGTCTTTATTTTTAGCTTTAGTAGATTTGCTGATGAGTTTTAGCATTTCAAAACTTGCTTGAAAGGGATAAAATGGCTCATAAATGGTATGCTATTCAAACCTACGCAGGTAGTGAAATGGCTGTAAAACGCGGTATAGAAAATATCGTAAATGATCATGCAATCCCTGAGAAGTTAGCACAAATTTTAGTGCCGACCGAAGAGGTAATAGAAGTAAAAAATGGTAAGCAAAAGATAAGTGAGCGTTGCTTATATTCAGGTTATGTTTTTGCTAATTTAGATTTAGATACATCACTTTGGCATTTAATACAATCCTTGCCAAAGGTAAGCCGCTTTATAGGCGAAGCTAAAAAGCCAACGCCATTAAGCGAAAAAGATGTAGCTCAAATCATAGAAAAAGCTAACAAGAAAGAAGCCCCAAGACCAAAAATTTCATTTGAACCTGGTGAAGTGGTGCGCGTTACAGAAGGACCTTTTGCAAATTTTAATGGCACAGTAGAAGAATACAACATGCTTCAAGGCAAACTTCGCTTAAATGTTTCAATTTTTGGGAGAAGCACACCGGTTGAAATTTTGTATTCACAAGTAGAAAAGATAATCTAAGGAGAAAATAATGGCTAAGAAAGTAGTAGGCGAGATTAAACTTCAAATTGCCGCCACAAAAGCAAATCCAAGCCCGCCAGTTGGCCCTGCATTAGGCCAACAAGGTGTTAATATAATGGAATTTTGTAAAGCTTTTAATGAGCGCACGAAGGATATGGCTGGTTTTAATATACCTGTTGTTATTACCGTGTATGCTGATAAAAGCTTTACATTTATTACAAAGCAGCCACCCGCAACTGATTTAATCAAAAAAGCTGCTGGCGTGCAAAAAGGTGCGGACAATCCGCTTAAAAATAAAGTAGGCAAGCTTACAAAAGCCCAAGTGCTTGAAATAGTAGATAAAAAAATCGCTGATTTAAATACAAAAGATAGAGAACAAGCCGCTAAAATCATAGCTGGCTCAGCTCGTTCTATGGGTATTAGCGTGGTTGATTAGTCCCTTACCACTAGGACTTAAATATCAGTGGAAGCAAAAATTGCGGAGAAATCAATGTCAAAAATCACAAAGAGATTAAAAACTCTACAAGAAAAAGTAGATGCAAATAAAAATTATAGTATAGATGAAGCTATCGCTACTGTCAAAACACTAGCATCAGCTAAATTTGATGAAACAGTAGAAGTAGCACTTAGTCTAAATGTAGATCCTCGCCATGCTGATCAAATGGTTCGTGGTTCTGTGGTATTACCTGCTGGGACTGGTAAGAAAGTTCGCGTAGCTGTTGTCGCAAAGGACGCAAAGGCTGATGAGGCAAAAGCTGCTGGTGCTGATGTAGTAGGAGCTGAGGATTTTATAGATGATATAGCAAAGGGTGCGTTAAATTTTGATGTGTTAATCGCCACTCCAAATTTAATGGGCGCTCTTGGTAAAGTAGCTCGCACACTAGGGCCAAAAGGCTTGATGCCTAGCCCAAAAACTGGCACCGTAACAATGGATGTAGCCCAAGCTGTTAAAAATGCAAAAGGCGGGCAAGTGAATTTTCGTGTAGATAAGCAAGGCAATATCCACGCAGGAATTGGCAAAGTAAGCTTCTCAAAAGAAAAATTAAATGAAAATTTTCAAACATTCGTAAGAGCTATAAATAAGCATAAACCAGCTACGGCAAAAGGTCGCTATATGAAAAGTGCGGCTATTAGCCTTACAATGAGCCCATCTCTTAGCCTTGATGTGCAAGAATTATTAGATTTAAAATAAAAACCTTAAAAGTGGTTTTATCTTAGATTGGAGATAGTTGGAGCCTGTGCTTAAAATGGCGAAATTTTAATAATATTAAAATTTATGTAGTATTTTAAAATTTTTGCCTATCCCGCTTGAAATCGCCTGTCGGAAAGGAGAAAAAATGACTAAAAACGAAAAAGCCAAAATCGTTTCCGCTTTGCAAGATGAGTTTAGCTCTAATGATGCTATTGTTGTAGCTGATTTTAAAGGACTAAGCGTTAAAAAACTTGAAGCTTTAAGAAATGCTGCAAAAGATGCCAATATAAGTGTGCAAGTTGTTAAAAATACACTTGCAAATATCGCTTTAAATAACGCTGGCAAAACTGGCATAGAGCTAAAAGATACAAATATTTTTGTTTGGGGAAAAGATAGCCTTACAGTTTGTAAAGTAGCTGCGAAATTTGCCGAAGCGAATGCAGATTTCTTTAAGCTAAAAACAGCGCATTTAGATGGCGAAGTTACTGATGTGGCTAAGGTCGTGGCTCTATCTAAAATGCCTTCACGCGACGAGCTTATTGCTATGTTGCTTCAAGTGTGGAATGCGCCACTTACAAATTTTGTTATCGGCTTAAACGCCCTTAAAGAGAAAAAAGAAAACCAAGCATAATGCTTAAAATAATTAAAAGGATAAAAAATGGCAATTAGCAAAAATGATGTGTTAGAGTATATTTCTGGCTTGTCTGTTCTTGAACTAAGCGAATTAGTAAAAGAATTTGAAGAAAAATTTGGTGTTAGCGCTGCTCCTGTTGTAGTAGCTGGCGGTGCTGGTGCTGGCAGTGCAGCTGCTGCTGAGGAAAAAACTGAGTTTAATGTTGTTCTAACTGATGCTGGTGCTAATAAAATCGGCGTTATTAAAGTAGTTCGTGCTTTAACTGGTCTTGGCTTAAAAGAAGCCAAAGATGCGGTTGAGCAAACTCCATCTGTGCTTAAAGAAGCTATAAGCAAAGAAGATGCTGAAAAAGCTAAAAAAGACCTTGAAGAAGCAGGCGCAAAAGTAGAACTTAAATAAGTTTTATTTATTTTAATTTTTAGCCTAAGGCGCAAGCCTTGGGCTTTTGGTGTTTATTTAATGCCTAGTTTGTAATGTTTAAATTTTAATAGATGGTATTTTATTTTAGCTATTTTAAACGATAAATTAAGCATTTACGCTCCATTATCATTGTTAATCACCCTAGCTAGCGCTAGCAACCTAAATAGAAGGGTTATCAAATATGTTAAATAGTCTCCATTCTGGCAATCGTTTGCGCGTTGATTTTTCTGATGTCGCAAAACAAATAGAAATTCCAAATCTTCTACAATTACAAAAGAAAAGTTTTGAACATTTTTTAGATATTAAAAACTCAGGTAATGAAAGCGGTATTGAAAAAGTTTTTAAATCAATCTTTCCTATACATGATCCGCAAAATCGTTTAAGTTTAGAGTATGTAAGCAGCGAGCTTACTAGCCCTAAATACACGGTGCGCGAATGTATGGAGCGCGGTCTTACCTATGCTGTAAATTTAAAAATTAAAATTCGCCTAATCTTACACGATAAAGATGAAAAAACAGGCGAAAAAATCGGTGTGCGTGATATTAAAGAACAAGAAATTTTCGTGCGTGATATACCGCTTATGACTGAGCGTGTTAGTTTTGTGATAAATGGTGTTGAACGCGTGGTTGTAAATCAACTCCACAGAAGCCCTGGCGTAATCTTTAAAGAAGAAGAAAGCCCTACTGTGGCAAATCGCCTAATTTATACAGCCCAAATCATACCAGATCGTGGCTCTTGGCTGTATTTTGAATACGATACAAAAGATGTGCTATATGTGCGTATAAATAAGCGCCGCAAAGTGCCTATTACCGTGCTTTTTAGAGCGCTTGGATATAAAAAACAAGATATTGTAAAATTATTTTATCCTATATTAAACTTAAAAATCAAAAAAAATAAAATTTTAGTTCCGTTTAATGCTGATGATTACATCGCTAGGGTGGATTATGATCTAAAAGATGAAAAAGGTAATTTAATCTTAGAAGCTGGCAAACGCCTAACTCGCTCTAAGGCTGAAAAATTAGTTGCTGATGGTTTAAAATTTGTAGAATATCCGCTAGAAGTGCTAGTAAGCCGTTACCTTGCAAGCCCTGTTTATGATAAAGAAAGTGGAGAGGTGATTTATGATACCTTAACCCAACTTGATGAAAATAAAATCAGTAAGATTATAGAAACGCAAAGCACGATAGATATAGCAAATGACCGCGCAGCAGGCGTGGATACTGCCATTATCAATTCATTTTTACAAGATGCGGAGATGCTTAAATTATTGCGCCAAAGCGAAAGCGTAGATGATGAAAACGACCTAGCTGCTATTAGAATTTATAAAGTAATGCGCCCTGGCGAGCCAGTAACAAAAGAAGCCGCAAAGGCTTTTGTTAATGATTTATTTTTTAATCCTGAGCGTTATGATTTAACTAGCGTTGGTCGTATGAAAATGAATCATAAATTAAGCCTTGATGTGCCTGAGTATGTAAGCGTGCTAACGCGCGAGGATTTGATTAAAACAGCCAAATATCTAATCCGCGTAAAAAATAATGATGGCGTTATAGATGATCGCGATCACCTAGGTAATCGCCGCATACGCTCTATTGGTGAGCTTTTAGCAAATGAACTACACCTTGGTTTTGTAAAAATGCAAAAAGCTATTAGAGATAAATTTACTAGCCTTAGCTCAAATGTAGATGAATTGTTGCCTTATGATTTGGTAAATCCAAAGGTTATTACTACTACTATAATGGAGTTTTTCACAGGTGGCGAGCTAAGTCAATTTATGGATCAAACAAATCCACTTAGCGAAATTACTCACAAACGCCGTCTTTCAGCACTTGGTGAGGGTGGTTTGGTTAAAGAGCGCGCTGGTTTTGAGGTGCGCGATGTCCATCCTACTCATTATGGACGCATTTGTCCTGTTGAAACCCCAGAAGGACAAAATATCGGTCTAATTAATACCATCGCAACTTATGCAAAAGTAAATGATATGGGCTTTGTCGAAGCTCCATATCGCAAGGTAGAAAACGGCAAGGTTAGCAATGAAATAGTTTATCTAACAGCAGCGCAAGAAGAAGGGCATTACATAGCGCCAGCTTCTACTATTTTAGATGCTAATGGTGTGATAAAAGATGATTTAATAGAAACACGCAAAAATGGTGAAATTTTATTTGCTAGGCGAGAAGATGTAAGTTTGATAGATTTGTGTAATGGTATGGTAATGGGCGTGGCAGCCTCGCTTATACCATTTTTAGAACACGATGAAGCAAAAAGAACCCTAATGGGTTCAAACATGCAACGCCAAGCCGTTCCATTAATCCAAAACACAGCACCAATCGTAGGCACTGGCATGGAAGCAGTAGTAGCTCGCGATGCGTGGCAAAGCATTAAAGCAAATCGTGGTGGCGTGGTAGAAAAAGTAGATAATAAAAATATTTTTGTGCTCGGTGAAAATGAAAATGGACCATATATTGATCAATATAGTATGGAGAAAAATTTACGCACCAACCAAAACACTACCTTTGGCCAACGCCCAGTTGTTCGCAAGGGTGATAGCATTAAAGCAGGGCAGATTATAGCAGATGGGCCTAGTATGGATGGCGGCGAGCTAGCCATAGGCAAAAATGCCTTAATTGCCTTTATGCCGTGGAATGGCTACAACTATGAAGATGCAATAGTAATAAGCGAAAAAATGATTAGAGAAGATGCCTTTACTAGTGTGCATATTTATGAAAAAGAAATAGAAGCAAGAGAGCTAAAAGATGGCGTAGAAGAAATTACAAGAGATATACCAAATGTAAAAGAAGAAGATCTGGCTCACCTTGATGAAAGCGGTATAGTTAAAATCGGCACGCGCATTAAAACCGGTATGATTTTAGTAGGTAAAGTTTCACCAAAAGGCGAGGTAAAACCAACCCCAGAAGAGCGACTTTTACGGGCGATTTTTGGTGAAAAGGCAGGACATGTGGTAAATAAATCTTTATACGCGCCAGCTAGTATGGAGGGCGTGGTAATTGATGTTAAAATTTTCACCAAAAAAGGCTATGAAAGAGATGCGCGCTCGATTAAAGCTTATGAAGATGAAAAAAATGTCTTAGAAAAAGAACACCACGATAGGCTTTTAATGCTCGATAGAGAAGAGAGCCTAAGGGTTGTTGATTTATTAAGCAAAAATCCATTAGAGCTTGCTTTGAAAATAGAAAAAACTAACTATAAAAAAGGCGATAAAGTAAAACGCGAAGATCTTGAAAATATCAATAGATTTACACTTGCTGGATATGCTAAAAATTATTCTAAAAAAGTCCAAAAAGAATTTGAAGCCATTAAAGCACATTTTCAAGAAGAAAAGAAAAAATTAAAAGATGAGCATGATGCTAAGCTTGATATAATCGAAAAAGACGATATTTTACCAAGCGGGGTTGTAAAGCTAGTTAAGGTCTATATAGCCACTAAACGCAAGCTAAAAGTGGGAGATAAAATGTCAGGTCGCCACGGCAATAAGGGCATTGTATCAAATATAGTAGCAGAGGTGGATATGCCTTATCTTGCTGATGGACGCACGGTAGATATAGTTTTAAACCCACTGGGCGTGCCAAGCCGTATGAATATAGGGCAAATTTTAGAAAGCCATTTAGGGCTTGTTGGTATGCGTTTGGGCGAGCAAATACAAGAAATTTTTGAGAGCAAACAAAAAGATTTTATCAAAACCCTAAGAGCTAAAATGATTGAAATAGCAAGCGTTTCAAAGCTTATGGATGCTAAGAATACCTTAGAGAAAATAAGCGATGATGAGCTTATTGCTTATGCGCGCGATTGGAGCAAGGGAGTGAAATTTTCAACCCCTGTTTTTGATGGCTTAAAAGTAGGTGAGTTTTCAAAATTATTTCAAATGGCTAAAATCGATAGCGATGGCAAAACAGAGCTTTATGATGGACGCACCGGCTCAAAAATGACAGAACGCGTGCATGTTGGGTGTATGTATATGCTAAAACTCCACCACTTAGTAGATGAAAAAGTGCATGCTAGAAGCACCGGGCCTTATTCTCTTGTAACCCAGCAACCAGTTGGCGGTAAGGCTTTAAGCGGTGGTCAAAGGTTTGGAGAGATGGAGGTTTGGGCGCTTGAAGCTTATGGTGCAGCGCACACCTTGCGTGAAATGCTAACTATAAAATCAGACGATGTAGATGGTAGATTAAGCGCATATAAAGCAATAAGCAGAGGCGAAAATATACCAAGCACAGGCATACCTGAAACTTTCTTTGTTTTAACAAACGAGCTTAAATCACTAGCTTTGGATGTTAAGATTTATGGCGAGGAAAAAGATAATGAATAAAGAATTAGAGCTAATTGAGATTAAAGAAGATCGCAGACCGCGTGATTTTGAAGCATTTGAGCTTGGACTTGCAAGCCCAGAAGAAATTAAAAAATGGAGTCATGGCGAGGTTAAAAAGCCAGAAACCATAAATTATCGCTCATTAAAGCCAGAAGTAGATGGTTTATTTTGTGCGAGAATTTTTGGCCCGATACGAGATTATGAATGTATGTGTGGCAAATACAAAAAAATGCGCGATAAGGGCAAGGTATGTGAAAAATGCCATGTAGAAGTTACTAGCTCAAAGGTGCGCCGTTCTAGAATGGGGCATATTGATCTTGTTACGCCAGTGGCGCATATTTGGTATGTAAATTCCTTACCATCGCGTATAGGCACGCTACTTGGTGTGAAGATGAAAGATTTAGAGCGTGTGTTGTATTATGAAGCATATATAGTTAAAAATCCTGGCGATGCTTATTATGACTGGGAAAATAGCAAAAAAGTAGAAAAATACGATGTTTTAAACGAAGAGCAATTTTTAGCCTTAGAGCAACGCTACGGCCAAACTGGCTTTGATGCTAGAATGGGTGGCGAGATTATAAGAGAGCTATTAGGCGAGCTTGATTTGCTGGCTATATTAAATGAATTAAAGCTAGAAATAGAAGCCACAAACTCAGATGCCAAGAAAAAAACAATAGTAAAAAGATTAAAAGTAGTAGAAAGCTTTTTAAATAGTGGCAATCACCCTGAGTGGATGATGATTACTACCTTGCCTGTTTTGCCACCTGATTTGCGCCCGCTTGTAAATCTTGATGGCGGTAAGTTTGCCGTTAGTGATGTAAATGACTTATATCGCCGCGTGATTAACCGCAATACGCGCTTAAAAAGGCTTATGGAGCTTGATGCACCTGAGATTATTGTGCGCAATGAAAAAAGAATGCTCCAAGAAGCTGTTGATGCGCTTTTTGATAACGGACGCCGTGCAAACGCCGTAAAAGGCGCAAACAAACGCCCGCTAAAATCTTTAAGTGAGATTATTAAAGGCAAACAAGGGCGTTTTCGTCAAAATTTATTAGGCAAGCGTGTGGATTTTAGCGGACGCTCTGTAATAGTAGTAGGCCCTCGCTTACAAATGGATGAGTGTGGCTTGCCTAAGAAAATGGCGCTTGAATTATTTAAGCCACATCTTTTAGCAAGGCTTGAAGAAAAAGGCTATGCCACTACTGTTAAACAAGCTAAAAAAATGATAGATGAGCGCACAAATGAAGTTTGGGAATGCCTTGAAGAAGTGGTTAAAGATCACCCTGTGCTACTAAACCGTGCGCCAACCTTGCATAAAATGTCAATCCAAGCCTTTCATCCTGTGCTAATTGAAGGCGAGGCTATACAATTACACCCGCTAGTGTGCGCTGGCTTTAATGCTGACTTTGATGGCGATCAAATGGCTGTTCATGTGCCGCTAAGCCAAGAAGCCATTGCTGAATGTAATGTGCTAATGCTAAGTTCTATGAATATTTTATTGCCAGCATCAGGCAAGGCTGTAACCGTGCCTAGCCAAGATATGGTTTTGGGAATTTATTATTTAAGCTTAGAAAAAGACGATGCAAAAGGCGAAAATAAAATTTTTGCTAGCGTTGATGAAGTTAGCATAGCAGAGCAAGCAGGTTTATTAGATTTACACGCGCGCATTAAAACAATCATAGACCAACAAAGCGTAGTAACGACAGCTGGACGCTTAATTATCCGCTCTATCTTGCCTGAAATGGGATCAAATAATGTCCCAGAAAATATGTGGAATAAAATTTTAAAAAAATCAGACATAGCAAATTTGGTAAATTATGTCTATAAATACGGTGGGTTAAGTGTTACGGCAAGCTTTTTGGACGCTATTAAAAATTTAGGATTTAGATACGCTACAAAAGCAGGCATTTCTATATCAATTACTGATATAATCGTCCCTGATAGCAAATATAGCTTTGTTGATGAAGCTAAGAAAAAGGTTTTAAGCTTACAAAAAGAATACGATGCAGGTTTATTAGATGATAAAACTCGCGCCAACTTAGTAATTGATACTTGGGCAAGCACTAGCAAAAAAGTTCAAGCCGATATGATGGAGCATATAATTGCTGATAAAAGTGGCTTTAATTCAATTTATATGATGGCAGATTCAGGCGCGCGCGGTAGTGTAGGGCAGATTAGCCAGCTAGCTGGTATGCGCGGACTTGTAACAAAATCATCAGGTAATAAATCAGCCGCAGGCGCGCAAATCATCGATGTGCCAATTACTTCAAATTTCCGCGATGGACTTAGTGTTTTGGAGTATTTTCTTTCAACTTATGGAGCTAGAAAAGGTCTTACAGATACAGCGCTTAAAACCGCAAATGCTGGATATTTAACGCGCAAACTAATAGATGTGGCTCAAAATGTAAAGGTTACGATGGAGGATTGTGGCACGCATGAAGGCGTTGAAGTTAGCGAACTTAAAAATGGTGAAGAGCTAGTTGAGAGCCTTGAAGATCGCATTTTAGGGCGCGTGCTAAGTGATGATGTGATTGATCCTATCACAAATGAGGTGTTATTTACAGAAGGCACGCTAATAAGCGAACAAGCAGCACGCACCATTGTAGATTCTGGCATTAAGGCTGTAACGATTCGCACGCCTATTACTTGTAAAGCACCAAAAGGTGTATGCTCTAAATGCTATGGAATAAACTTAGGCGAGGGCAAATTAGTGCGTCCTGGCGAGGCTGTGGGTATAATCGCAGCGCAATCAATCGGCGAGCCAGGCACCCAGCTAACGCTAAGAACGATCAATTCAGGTGCAGCTGCTACTAATTTTCAACAAGAATTTCAAGTTGTAGCCAAAAAAGAAGGTTTCATTCGTTATTATAATTTAGAAATAGATGAAAGTAACTTTGTAATAAGTCGCCGCAATGCTGCTATTTTGCTAGTAGAGCCAAAGGTAAAAGCTCCATTTGATGGTGTGGTAGATATAGAAATTTCCCACGAAGATATCAGCATAATAATCCAAGGCAAAAAAGATGAATTCCGCTACACATTTAGGAAGCGAAATTTAGCCGCCTCTAATGAATTAGCCGGCGTTAGCGGTATGATTGAGGGCAAGTATTATCTGCCATATAAAAAAGGCGATAAGGTTAAAGAAAATGAAAGTATAGTTGAAGTGGTGCGCGAAGATTGGTCTGTGCCAAATCGCATACCTTTTGCTAGTGAAATTAAAGTAGCAAATGGTGATCCTGTAACGCAAAATATTAAGGCAAATGCTGAGGGCTTGCTTAAATTTTATATTTTAAAGGGTGATTATTTAGAGCGAACCAAAAGCATTAAAAAAGGCGATGTGGTAGAAGAAAAAGGCTTTTTTGTTGTGGTTGCTGATGATGAAGATAGAGAAGCAGCCCGCCACTACATACCGCGCCAAAGTGTGATAAATTTTAATGATAGCGATAGGGTAAATAATAACGATATAATCGCAAGCCCTAAAAAAGATGAAAAGCTAATTATAGCCCAATGGGATCCGCATAGCACGGCATTTAGAGCAGCTGAAAGTGGTAAGGTTAAGTTTGAGTTTATCAGCACAGAAGACCACGAGCTAATACCAAAAGATCTTAAAAAAGGCGATGTGCGCGCTGAGTTAATCAAAGATATGGGCGACTCAAACACAGGCACAAAAATCCGCATAAGCGCAAATGCTGAAATTTCATCAGATAACGCAAGTGATGATGGCAAGATGGTAATGCTTTCTAATTCGCTCTTGCGAACTGCTCAAAGTTCTGGCACAAAAGATAGAGATTCAAGAGCGCAAGCTGCTATTGTGATAGTAAATGGCTCAAAAAGTGTGAAATATCCAGTAGAAAAAGATGATATTATCATCGTTCGCCCAGACCAAGAAATTAAAAAAGGTGATGTGATTTTTAGTCGTCCAAAAGCTGTGGCTACTTCAAAAGATATCACCGCTGGTTTGCCAAAAGTTAGTGAGCTTTTTGAAGCTAGAAAGCCAAAAGATACCGCCTACATTGCTGAAATAGACGGCGTTATAGAAATAGACACGCACTTAAAATCCAAAACTCGCATTAGCATTAGCGCAAGCGATGGCACAAGCATTGATTATAATATAGACAAAACTCGCCAAATTTTAGTGCGCGATGGAGAGTTTGTGCATGTTGGTGAAAAGCTAACAGATGGCGTGATTTCAAGCCACGATGTGCTTAGAATTTTAGGCGAAAAAGAGTTGCATAGTTATTTGATTCGCGGTATCCAAGATGTGTATCGCTCAGAAGGCGTTATAATCAGCGATAAGCACATTGAGATTATCATTTCACAAATGCTTCGCCAGGTAAAAATCGTTGATAGTGGAGATACGCATTTTATAGTTGGCGATATGATAAGCAGAAGAAAATTTCGTGAAGAAAACTCTAAAATTCTTCGTATGGGTGGCGAGCCAGCCATAGCTGAGCCTATATTGCTTGGCGTTACGCGCGCATCTATTGGCTCTGATAGCGTGATTTCAGCTGCGTCTTTCCAAGAAACCACAAAGGTGCTTACAGAAGCCAGCATCGCTAGCAAGCGCGATTTCTTAGAAGATTTAAAAGAAAATGTTATTTTAGGTCGTATGATCCCAGTTGGTACTGGATTGTATAAAGATGAAGAGCTTAAATTAAAAGCTAATGATGTAGATTGAGTTTAACTAAGCGGTTTAAAGCCGCTTAGATTTTTACATGCAATATAAAATTTCTTTAATCATACCTTGCTATAACACCGCTGCTTATTTAAACGCTTGCCTTGATAGCGTTTTTGGCGATGAGTTTTCAAAATTTATTCAAGTTATTGCCATAAATGATGGCTCTACTGATAATACAGCGCAAATTTTAAATCACTACGCTACAAATTTTAAAAATCTAATAGTTATCACACAAGAAAACAAAGGTTTATGCGCTGCAAAAAATGCTGGCCTAGAAGTAGCAAATGGTGAATATATCGCTTTTTTGGATAGTGATGATTTGCTTGAAAATGGTGGGCTAAATGCTCTTTATAAGGCAAGTGCTGGTGCTGATATTATAATAGGGAATTATTTTGAGCTTAGAGGCACTAAAAAAACTGCCATAAAAAGCTATGATTTAAAAGAGGTTAAAATTCAAACTAAAAAAGATTTAGATGAATTTTATAAGCTTTTTTGCGTGAAATTTTGCAATTTTTCCGTGTGGGCTAAGTTATATAAGCGCGAGTTTTTAGTAAATAATAATTTAAAATTTTTAGAAAGCATTTTTATGGGCGAGGATGCGCATTTTAATGCCAGAGCCTTTGCTTTGGCACAAAGCTTAATCCAATGCGATGCTTTTGTGTATGCTTACCGCATAGGTCAAAACAACAACTCCAAAAAAGCTAATTTAAAACACTTTTATGATTTGTGCGAAGTTAGCAAAAGTTTAAGTGAATTTTCTGCGCAAACACTAATGCGAAATTCCAAAAAAGCATTTTATTTGGGCGCTTTGTGTTTAAGACTTAAATACGAATGGATCGCTAGCCTTAATTTTTATAAACTAGGCTCTAAACATGAATACGCAAAACTTCTAGGGGGGGGGGGAGCTTAATGCTAGCATTAAACGCGATATAAAAAGTGCTGAGTTTAAGTTCTTATTATTAAGAGTAAGGGTTAAAATTTGGCTTTATTATATTTTTGGTGCTAAAATTTACATTTTAATAAATAAGGCTTATTATAAACTTCGCGCCTTAAAAAACTAAATTATTCTTTTTTATGGCTGATTTCATTTAGGCTATTTACGATCACGCCTACTATTAGATTTAGCGCAATCATACCCACAAGCACGATAAAACTAATAAAAAGTATCCAAGCATAAGGATAAACCTCCATCACAGGGCGCACAATGCCCATACTCCAACTTTCAAGGGTCATTATTTGAAATAACGAATAAAGCGCCCTTGGTAAGCTCCCAAACCACTGCGGGAATTTCTCGCCAAAAAACTCCACACAAAGCACCCCATAAACATAATAAAATATGCTCAAAAGCGCGCTAATGCTAAGCATAGCAGGGATTGTATTTAGCACGGCATTTGTAACTAAACGCATCGATGGCACCGATGAAATAAGCCGTAAAATCCGCAAAACCCTAAGCGTGCGAAGCACTGAGTATTGCATAGCAAAAAGACTAAGCGCAACTATAATAAAATCAAAAATATTCCACCATTTTTCATTATTTGTGAAAAATTTTAATTTATAGCAAATTAAGCGCAAAATTAATTCTATGCTAAAAATTACAAGACAAAGCATATCAAGGGCGTTCAAATACGCTCCATAAGTGCTTTTGATGTAGTTTGAAGTGCCAAGTCCTAGCAAAACGGCGTTAAATAAAATAACAAAAATTATCGCCATACTCCAAGCTTTGCTTTCGATGATTTGATGAAGTTTTAATGCTTTCATACGCTTGCCTTTAAAATTTTGGGCGATTATAGCGCAATTTTCAAAATGCTTAACTTGAAATTTATATATTTTTAAGCTTATAAGCAAATTTTAAAGTAAATAATACAAATACAAAGCTCCGCCACTTGCGCTAAGCCCGATAGCTGCGCTTTTATAACGCATTGTAAAAGGCAAAAATAAATTAAAACACACAAAAATCCACAAAGGCAAATGAATGCTAGTTTGCGCCTTAGCAAAAAATAAAAATTTTAATAAATACTCATCAAAAATCCCGCCATATCCAAATAAATGCAAAGCTATGCTAAGCGGATAAAACACCACAAAGACAAGAGAAAGCGGTATTACGCTTAGTTGAAAAAAGCTAGCTGGCGCAAAAAAATAATAAACCGGTATATTCATCGCACAAAAAACAAAAATATTAAAAAATAGCGCGTGCGCTGCGATTTTAAGCGGATGTTTTAGCTGTTTTGCCTCGCCAAAATGCCTAATATAAACAAAAATAAAAAACACGCCAAGTGCTGAAAAATAAAAGCCCAAACTAAATAAAAACTTAGGCTGGGAACAAAGCACAAGCAAAACGCATAAAAAAAGATTAGCAAACCTAAAAACAAAAATCCCGCGCGATAGCAGTATAAAGCCAATTAGCGCCATTATATAAGAGCGCAAAAAACTAGCAGTAAAATCCAAAATATAAAGATAAAATCCGCCTAAAATCAGCACAACCAAGCTAAGATCAAAATGCCTATTGCGCCACGGAAAATAGCGAGTTTGAAGCCATTCATAAGGTTTTGAAAAGAAAAAATAAAAAATACTAAAAAGTAAGGCTAGATGAAAGCCTGAAATGGCAATTAAATGCGCGATGCCCCAATTTGTAACGGCATTTCTTAATTGCTTTGAGATTGGCAAGGCTAAAAATAAGGCATTGTAAAGCTCGCTAGCAATTGCGCTTTGGTGCTGTGAGCGGATTTTTTTAGCTATACGCTCGCTCAAACTCTCATCCACCATAAGTGGCTTAAAATCAAAACTTTTAGCAAAAAAACTCTGCTTTAAAAAACTTAAAAATTTTATATTTTGGGTTGAAATTTTAAGGCTGTAATGCCCGATTTTTTGCTCTTTTGAATAAGTGTAGATATTAAAATCATCGCATTTAAAATAATTCAAATAATAAAATTTGCCCTGTTTGCTTTGCTTTTGCTCGCTTTTAAGCACGGCGCATTTTATGTTAGCGAGTGGTTTTGCTTTAAAAGAGCTAAAATCATAATAACTTTTTGAAAGGCTAAAAATTAAAACCAAAAGGCAAAATGTACAAAAATAAATAATTTGCAAACGATTTTCAAATAACGGCATAGCAGATTTTAGCATAAATATTTAAATTTTATTTAATTTTTTCTTAAAATCCCTAAATTAAAATTTTATAGATTTAATGGTAATAAAACTGAAATAAAACTTTGCTTTAAAGCTAAATTAAAATTTTAAAATGATTTAAAGCTTTTTTGTATAAAATTGCGCGCTAAAATCTACTTAGGAGCGGCGATGAAAGAAAAGCATTATGAGGTGGTTGTCGTTGGTGGAGGCATTAGCGGTGCAGCAGCACTTTATACCTTAGCACAATACACAGATATCAAATCAATGGCGATTGTCGAAAAATACTCAGGTCTAGCTACATTAAACTCAAAAGGCACAGCAAATTCCCAAACAATTCATTGTGGCGATATAGAAACAAATTACACCTTTGAAAAAGCCAAAATAGTAAGCAAAAAAGCAAATATGATTGTAAAATATGGCTTAATGCATGGCTTAAATGAAAAGGTTATGATCCAAGGGCAAAAAATGGCCATTGGCGTTGGCGATGAAGAATGCGAATACATCAAAAAACGCTATGAAGAGTTTAAAAGTTTATATCCGTATTTAGAATTTTTTGAAAAAGATAAATTAAGAGAAATAGAGCCAAAGATTATTATTGATGAAAATGGCAATGATCGCCCTGAAAATGTCGTGGGTATGGGTTGTGTTGGCGGGCAATACACCACGGTTGATTATGGCGGATTTACTAATAGTTTGGTTGAAAGTGCTATCGCCACAAAAAAAGAATGCGATGTTTATTTAAATAGCCAAGTAACAAGCATAACAAAAGTAGGTTCAAAATTTTACATAGGCACGCAAAATGAATTATCAATTAGTGCTGATTTTGTGCTTGTTGATGCTGGGGCGCATTCACTATTTTTAGCGCATAGCATGGGTTATGGGCTAGATATGGGTTGCTTGCCAGTAGCTGGGAGTTTTTATTTAACTAAACAAAAATTATTAACTGGCAAGGTTTATATGGTTCAAAACCCAAAATTACCTTTTGCTGCATTACACGGCGATCCTGATCTTTTAGCAGATGGTTGTACTCGTTTTGGCCCTACTGCGCTTGCTTTGCCTAAATTAGAGCGATACCACGGCACTTGGGTTAGTTTTAAAGAATTTCTTAGCACCTTAAAACTAGATGGCGATATTATAAAAATTTTATTTGATTTATTTAAAGATGGCGAAATTCGTAATTATATTTTGCGTAATTTTATGTTTGAATTACCGATAATTGATAGGGATTTGTTTGTAAAAGATGCGCGCAAAATCGTCCCTAGCCTAAAAGCTAGCGATATTTATTACGCTCATGGCTTTGGCGGAGTGCGCCCACAAGTGCTAAATAAAACGCAAAAAAAGCTAATGCTTGGCGAAGCTAGCATAAATACGGGCGAGGGCATAGTATTTAATATGACCCCAAGTCCTGGTGCTACTAGCTGTTTAGGCAATGCTGAGCGCGATGCTAGGCTGATTTGCGAATATTTAGGTAAAAATTTTGATGAAGAAAAATTTAATAAAGAATTGATAGATTAAATTATGAAAAATGCGATTTTAAACCTTAGCAGGCTAAAAAAATGAAAGAGCAAATTTTAAACTTAAATCAAGTTAAAATTCCACTTATTTACGAATACAGCGATGTTTTGCCAATAATTAGCCTAAGGCTAATCTTTAAAAACGCAGGACAAGTAGGTCAGAGTAAAAACGGGCTGGCAAGTTTATTGGCAGATTTATTAAATGAAGGCTCTAAAAAACAAGGTAGCGCGGGCTTTAACCACGCCCTTGAAATTAAGGCCATAGAGCTAAGCGCAAGCTCTACTAGCGAAAGTATGATAATTGAGTTAAATTGCTTAAAAGAGCATTTTAATTATGCCCTAAAAATGCTAGTTGAGCTTTTAAACGAGCCAAATTTTGATGATGAAATTTTAAATATGCTTAAAATCAAAATCCTTGGCAAAATCGCCGCAAGAAAGAGTGATTTGGATTACCAAGCTAAGCTAAAATTAAATGCCTTGCTTTTTGAAAATACGCCTTTTGCAAATGATATAAATGGCGATGAAGCTAGTATAAATGATATAAGTTTAGATGATTTGCGCTCTTTTTATGAACAAAAAATCACTTTAAATAACGCTTTTATCGTTCTTGGCGGAGATGTAAGGGTTGAAGAGCTTAATTTAAATGCGCTTAATTTAGAAAGTGGCAAAATCTCTATTATTAAAAAATTTAACACAAATAAAACCCCAAAATTTATAAGCGAGCAACGAGCCAGTGAGCAAGCTTATATTTATTTTGGCGCGCCCTTTGATGTAGAAAAAAATGAGCGTTATAAGGCAAATGTGGCTATGTTTGTGCTAGGATCAAGTGGCTTTGGTTCGCGTTTATTAGAGCAAATCCGCGTAAAAAAGGGGCTTGCTTACAGTGCTTATGCTCATGCAAATTTTTTGCTTTATAGAAGTTTTATAAGCGGATATTTACAAACCAAAAATGAAATAAAAGATGAAGCCATAGCACTTGTTAGTCAAATTTTTAATGATTTTGTTAAAAATGGCATTAGTGCTAGCGAACTAGAAGCTACAAAAAAATTTTTATTAGGCAATGAACCTTTGGGTAAAGAAACTCTTTTTAAACGCTTAAATGTCGCTCAATACGAATATTACATGGGTTATAAGCTTGGTTTTTTTGATGAAAATCTTAAAAAAATCGCTAGGCTTGATTTAAAAGATATAAACACCTTTATAAAAGATCATAATGAAATTTGCTCTCTTAGTTTTGCTAGTATTTACGGCAAAGGCAAAACAAATTCCAAAAATACCTCAAAACATTCAAAAAGCTAAAAATCAGGCAAAATAAAAGGTAAGAAAATATGAGCTTTGAAAAAGCCGATTTGATAGATTTACGCAAACTTGGGGTTTCAAGCTTGCTTGATTTAGCATTGATTTTACCAAAATACGAAGATTACGGCGTTACGCCAGAGCCTGTGCTAAATACAAATGCTAGCGTGCAAGTTAAGATTATCTCGCAAAAAACCACAGCGCGCATCTTACAAATCGAAGCTTTTTGTAATGAATGGAGCCAAAATATCGCCATAAGCATTTTTAATGCAAGACCTTGGCATTATAGTGTGTTTAAGCGTGGTAAAATTTTATATATTCACGGGCGAATTAGCGAATATGGCGGGCTAATCCGCTTTAATAATCCAAAAGTTTTAAAAGAGCTTGGCGGGATTAAAGCTATTTTTAAGCTTGCTGTAAATGATGAGCGCATAAAAGAGCTAATCACAAAATACGTAAATAAAGAAAATTTAAAGCGTATAAACTTAAATGATGATGAAATAGACGCTCTTTTAAGCATTCATAAAGGCGATAAAAATAGCGCTAATTTAATACAAAATTTACAAAACAACGAAAAACTAATACAAATTTTAAAATTTTTAGAAATTTATAATTACACACGCAAGCTAAGCACCAAAAAACGATATTTTCAAGCAAATGCGATTAAGGCGTATGATATTAGCAAATGGCTTGAAAATTTGCCATTTTCTCCTACAAATGACCAGCTAAAAGCCATGGAGGATATCAAGGGCGATTTGGCAAGCCAAGTAGCCAAAAAACGCGTAATAATGGGCGATGTAGGCAGTGGCAAGACCTTGGTTATGCTTATGGCTGCTTTAATGGCAAAAGATAACAAATCCTTAATAATGGCACCAACTAGCATTTTAGCCGAGCAAATCTACAATGAAGCTAGGCGTTTATTGCCAGCTGATTTTAAGGTGCTTTTAGTAAAAAGCGGGGATAAAAATCCGCCTTTAAATGAAGCCACGCTAATTATTGGCACGCATGTTTTGCTTTATAAAGATTTGCCAAGTGCTGGGCTGATTATGATAGATGAGCAGCACCGCTTTGGCTCAGCCCAGCGCGCCCAAATCGAGCGTATGTGCAGTGATGAAAACGGAGCGCACGCGCATTTTTTACAATTTAGTGCCACGCCCATACCGCGCACGCTAGCTTTGATAAACTCAAATTTTGTAAGTTATAGTTTTTTAAAGCAAATGCCATTTAAAAAGCAAATCCACACGCAAATAATCACAGATAGCGATTTTAGCGCACTTTTAGAGCATATTCAAACCCAAATTAGTCAAAATAAGCAAGTAATTATCGTTTATCCGCGCGTTGAAGAAAAAAATAATTTTTTATACGCAAGTTTAGATAAGGCAAAAGATTTTTGGCAAAAGCGTTTTAGGCGCGTTTTTATCACGCATGGCAAGGATAAAGATAAAGAAGAGATTATAGCGCGTTTTCGCGATGATGGTGATATTTTGCTTTCTACCACGATTATTGAGGTTGGTATTTCTTTGCCTAGGCTTAGCACTATTGTGATTGTCGGGGCTGAGCGTTTTGGCTTGGCTACTTTACATCAGCTTCGTGGCAGAGTTGGTAGGCAAGGCGGGCAGGGCTGGTGCTATCTCTACACCAAGCTTAAAAGCCAAAATGAGCGTTTAAATGGCTTTTGTGCTACGCTTGATGGTTTTGAAATAGCTGAGCTAGATTTACAAAATCGTCAAGGCGGCGATATTTTAGATGGGCATATTCAACATGGCAGTGTGTTTAATTTTTACGAATTTGAAGAAGATTTAGCAAAATTAGCAAGCAAAAGGCTTGATGTTGTTTAAAATTTTAAGCAAATTTTAAACGAGCTTTTTGGGTTAGTGTAAAAAATTGCGCTATTTTTAGGTTTGATGATGGATTCATTTATACAAGGTTTGATGCTTGGTTATGGTGTGGCGTTGCCGATTGGCCCGCTTATGATTTTGATAATGCAATATGCTTTGCGTGGGTTTAAGTTTGGATTGAGTTTAGGGCTTGGAGCGATGAGCGCTGATTTAATTTTTTTTACGCTTTTAAGTTTTGGGCTTTTGGGCTTTGTAAAAAATGAACTTGTGCTTAAAATTTTAGGCGGTTTTGGGGCAGGGTTTATGCTTTATTTGGCTTTTAGCATTTTTAAAAGTGCTACAAAAATTAGCCTAAATAGCACGCAAAAAGGCAAAGAAAATATTATAAAATGTTTTATTAAGGGCTTTTTGCTAAATGGCATAAATCCTTTTGTGCTGATTTTTTGGCTTAGTGTTTCAAGCTTTGTGGCTACTACTAAAAGTGCTGTTTTTGCGATGTTTGGCGTGATTTTAGGCATTTTTAGCACGATTTTTTTTGTGGTTTTAGTAGTTTCAAGGCTAGGGCATACAATTAGCCTGCGCACCGCAAGGCTAATTACGCAAGGCTCAGCTTTGTTGATATTAGCATTTGCGTTAATTATGATTTATAATACTTTTATTAAGGGGTTTTGATGCAAGTAATAGAGCTTTTAAATGAACTTTTGCGCTTTAAGAGCATAACGCCAAATGATGATGGCGCGCTTAATTATATTGCTATGTTTATGGATGAGTTTGAAACTTATAATGTAGAAGAAAACGGCGTTAAAAACTTAATTTTAACTAAGCGTTTTGGCGATGGGGTGCATTTATGCTTTGGCGGGCATATTGATGTGGTGCCACCTGGTGATGGTTGGGATAGCGATGCGTTTAGTCCGCGCATTAGCGATGGTTATATTTATGCTCGCGGCGCACAAGATATGAAATCAGGCCTTGCTGCTATGCTAATGGCAGCTAAATTAAGCGCGCAAAATACAAATTTTAATGGCACTTTGAGCTTGGTTATTACTAGTGATGAAGAAGGCGAAGGGCTTTATGGGACTAAAAGTGCGCTTAATTTTATGGCTAAAAATGGCTTTTTACCGCAATTTGGGCTAATTGGTGAGCCAACTTGTGATAAAATTTTTGGCGATTGTATAAAAGTGGGCAGGCGTGGCTCAATTAATGGAATAATCACAATCAAAGGCAAGCAAGGACACGCAGCATATCCGCAAAAATGCATAAATCCAGCCCATGAATTAGCGCGCGTTTTTGGGGATTTTGCTGCTTATAATTTAGATGAAGGCGATCAGCGTTTTGATCCATCAAAGATTGTAATCACTGATATTCGTGGCGGTATGGGCGTGTGTAATGTAACACCTGAGAATGTGCGAATAATGTTTAATGTGCGAAACTCACCCCTAAGCGATGAAAACGACCTTAAACGCCATATTAGCAAGGTTTTTGACGGCATTGATTATGAGCTTGATTTAAAGGTTAGCTCAAAACCTTTTATCACAGATATAAACTCTAAAATAGTTCGCGCTTTATTAGATGTAGTAGGCAGACAATGCCACGAAGTGCCAACGCTTAGCACCACAGGCGGGACTAGTGATGCAAGGTTTTTTGCTGAGTTTGGCGTGGCTGTGGCGGAGTTTGGCGTGGTAAATGATACTATCCATAAAGTAAATGAGCGCGTAAGCATAGAACAGGTTCAAAAACTAGCACAAATTTATTATGATTTAATAGAACGCTTTAATGTGGAGTAATAAATTTTAATAAAATTTGTATTTTAGCAAAGCGCGCTATTTGCTTTTAGTGTTTAAAATTTGCGCGCCTAGCTTTTAAAATTTTAGTTTTTTTGTATTTAAAATTCATATCTTGCTTTTAAAATTTACACTAATTTAAATAGATTTTGTGCTTGGCTGGTTTAAAATTTGGCTATAATTTGCGCTTTTTGATTTTATTAAATTTCTAAGGCTTAATATGTTGTTTTTAAAACGATTTTTTGTGTTATGTTTTTTGTTTATTATTACTAACGCAAATGCTTATTTGGATCCAGGCACTGGTTCTTTGCTGCTTAGCTCGGTAGTAGCGATTTTTGCTTCGGCTGTTTATTTTTTAAAGGGATTTTTTTATAAAATCACCACAGGTGGAGGCGCTAGAAAAAATTTTAACTTTCTAAAACGGCGCGTAAATTCTACAAATTTTAAAAATTACGATTCGCAAATTTTGCAGATTGCGCAAAATTCTATTACGATATATGCTGAGGATAAGCGGTATTTTTCACTTTTTAAGCCCATCGTTGATGCTTTTGAAAATTTAAATTATCCTTACACTTATTATGCAGGTGATGAAGCTGATCCTATGTTGGAGTTTAAAAGCAAAATAGGGCATATAGAATGTATTGGCAATAGCAATAAAGCCTATACAAAACTTAATACACTCAAAGCAGATGTTTGCTTAATAACTACACCACAGCTTGATGTTTTGCAGCTTAAACGAAGCAAGGGCGTAAAGCATTATTGTCATATTCTACACGGGCTAACACATGTTGATACTTATGAGATATTTGCGCTGGATTATTTTGATAGTGTTTTTGTAAATTCTGCCATTCACACAGATTTTATCCGTGAAGTTGAAACTATTCGCCATTTAAAATCAAAACAAATTCAAATCATCGGTTGTCCGTATTTGGATTACTTACAAAATAAACTTAAATCATTGAAGTTAGAAAGTTATGATGGTAATGCCAGCAAAAAACCGGTGATTTTAGTAGCACCTTCTTGGGGGCGCGAAGCACTTTTGGCTAAATATGGCATAAAGCTTTTAAAACCTCTTTTAGATTCAGGCTATGAAATTATTATCCGTCCGCATCCACAAAGCTATATTAGCGAAAAACAAATGCTTGAATCGCTTAAAGCACAAAGCGCACACTATACTAATCTTAAATGGGATAATAATATAGACAATATCTACGCAATGGCAGAATCAAGCCTGATGATAGGCGATTATTCTGGTGTGCTTTTTGATTATGTGGTGCTATTTAATAAACCTATTATTACAATGGAGTTTAGCTTTAATATCATAGGCTATGATTTAGAAGATACAAGCCAAAAAATTCCTTGGGTTCAAGGCGCGCTAAAAGAAATTAGCACAAGCATTAGCGAAGATGATTTTAAAGATATTAAAAACATTATTGATTTAAATATAAAAGATAGTTTAAAAGCGCAAAATCGCGAAGCAATGAAAGAAAATCTTTGGAAATTTCAAGGCAAGGGCGGAGAAAAAACAGCCTTAGAGCTTATAAAAATTCATAAGCAAATTTTAGAACAAAGCTTAGGCGATGAGCTTATCACGCATAAACAAATCCTTGCCATAGATAATTTACTTCAAACAATAAAGGCGTAAATGATGGGCGAAATTTTATATTATATTTTTATTTTTCCTTTACAAGCTAGTTTAGAATTTGTGCTTGAATCACAATTTTTGCTCACAAATTCTTATGGGCTTAGTATTGTTATTTTAAGTATTATAATTAATTTATTTTTGCTTAAAATTTTTGTTATTACAGATAAGAGAGCAGAATTTGAAAGTAAGCGCAAAAAAGAATTTGATTTGCGTATTAACGCATGGAAAAAGGTATATAAAAAGGCAAAACTTTTTGCTTTTACGCAAACACTTTATAGGCAAAACCATTACCATCCAATTTATGCGCTAAGTGCTTTGGGTGGCTTGGCTTTACAAATCCCGTTTTTTTATGCTATGTATTTTGTGATTAAAGATGCGGAGGTATTAAAGGGCGTTTCGTTTTTATGGATTAGCGATTTGAGCTTGCCAGATAGTGTTTTTGTGGGTGCTTATGAGTTGCATTTATTGCCGATTTTAATGACAATTATTTCTTTAATAAATGTTTTTATTAGCACAAAAGACAAAGGCGCAAGAGTTCAAGGCACGCTAATTTCTTTGTTTTTTTTAGTTTTGCTTTATGAAATGCCTAGCGCGCTTGTGCTTTATTGGAGCACAAATATGGTATTTTCACTATTAAAAACCATTATATTAAAAACAATAAAGCCAAAAATTTCAACACAAATTTTAAACGAACAAGCCACAAATTTTAAAATTTGTGAAAATAAAACAAACGAGCCAAAAACGCTAAAAGCCAAAATTAATGCTTTTTTCATCTACCAAAAGGCCTTAAAGGTGATTGTAGTTAGCTTAACTAGCATTTTGGTGCTTTGTTTGTGCTTGGCGATTTATTTAACAAGCTATGTAAAAGAAGATATCAAAACAGCGCCTATGACCTTTGATGGATATACTATGATACCAATCCATAAGGCAAAGATTGATTTTTCAAATTTTAATTCTATTTTAAACTCTGATGAAATAGCAGAAATAGAAATAATAAGTGTGGCATGGCAAAAGCCAGAATATAATGGCGTAATAAATATCCTAGGCACAGCAAAACAACAGCGGGTAAATATATCCTTCACAGGTCCTAGCAAACCAGATTTATATGTGGGCGATCTTTTAGGGCAGGTTTCGTATAAGATAAATTTTTATCCTTTGTTAAATAATATTTTTATTTATTATTTTGGAATTTTGGGCGTTATTTTTAATCTTTATTTGGTGCTTTGTCTTTTTAAGAAATATTGTGATTTTGATGATAAGAGTGCGCTAATGTATCATAAGATGTCAGTTTATGCTGTTTTGTGTATTGGCATTTTGATTTGTATTTTTAGCCCGTATCAGCTTTATAATAGCGATGTTACGCAATTTGATGCTAGCCAAACTTATATCACGCTAACGGCGTTATTTGGTGCGTTTTTATTGCTTAGTTTTATTTTGATTTATTTAATAAATTTTATACCAAAGAAATTTATTAACGCAGTAGCGGCCTTGCTTAGTTTGGTGTTAATTATTGGGCTTATTTATAGTTTTATTTTAACTGGCGATTATGGCGTGATGGATCATTTTACCTTACAAAAAACGCCATTTTATGATGAAAGTATGCAATTAAATAGAATTTTAGAATTTAGTGCCGTGCTAGCACTTAGCATAGCCATAATTGCGATATTTTTTACAAAATTGCTTCGTGTTTGGCAAATCGCTTTTATAACGCTTTTTATTGTAAGTGGGGTAAATGCCGCTCAAATCATCATCAAGCGCTTTGATAAAAGTCAAAATACGCAAAAATCTACAAGTAAAATACCTTATGAAAATGAATTATTTTCTTATTCTAAAAATGGGAAAAATATTGTTGTTTTAGTCCTTGATGCTTTTAGTAGCTCGCATATGCCATCTATTTTAGAGCAATATCCGCATTTTAAAGAAAATCTTGATGGCTTTACCTTCTTTGCAAATACCTCAGGCACGACTATTTCTACAATTCACACAGTGGCTACTTTAATTGGTGGTGAGTATTATGCTGCTTATAATATGAATAAAAGAAAAGATCATCTTGCAAAAAGCATTGATAATGCTTTTATTAGCACTACTAGCACCTTTTCAAATAATGGCTTTGATGTGGCTTTAATAGCTGAGGTTGGCACAGATATTTCAAATATTATAAAAGCTAATGATAAAATTTTTGCCGTTAATTCATCGGGCAAATTGTTTGCGGTTGAAACAACTGGCGATTTTATGGATTATTACACTCATAGCGAGGGCTTAGCCCAAATCATTTCAAAAGCCAAAAAGAATGTCCCGCGTGGTGTTGTAATATCTAAAATGTTTAGTTTTGGTTTGTTTAAATTTTTGCCTGAGGTGTTTAGGGGTAAAATTTACAATGATGGTTTTTGGCTCTCAGGCGTTGGCGCAAGATTGGCCTCTGATGCGCTTTCATCGATAGAAAATAGCTCAACTGCTTACGCTGCTACGCATATTTTAAATACAAAAGCTAGCAAGCCTACTTTTAAATATTTTCATTCTTTGATGACGCATATGCCTTATGGGATGTATTTTAATAATAATTCTTGCGAGTTTTTTAATACCAAAACCGCTTGGGATGATTATCCGCATAAAGCAACAATGCATTATCCAGATAAAAATACCGAGCAAGATTATTATCAGCATTACGATACAGAAGTTTGTGCTTTAAAATATTTAGCAGAATACATACAATTGCTTAAAAATCACGGGATT
The DNA here is from genome assembly GCA_009827235.1 of Candidatus Campylobacter infans. GTDB lineage: Bacteria > Campylobacterota > Campylobacteria > Campylobacterales > Campylobacteraceae > Campylobacter > Campylobacter infans. Next base: position 79,283 of record SPMW01000001.1, read on the forward strand.
TATGACAATACACAAATTTTTGTAGTAAGCGATCACGGTGGCACTGATGGCATAAATATTTCTATTGATTCTAGGCCAGATGCTTTATTTTTGTTTAAGGATTTTGGTAAAAATGGAGAGCTAAAAACTGATAATCGCTTGATGGCAAATTATGATATAGTAAGTATATTTTGTGAGAATTTAAAAAATGGTTGCCCAAATGTGCCTAAAAATATACTTAAAAATTACCCAAAAAATCGCGAGATTATCCATGTGGTGCCAACTGATTGGCGTATAGAAATGCACAAATCAAATCAATGGATGATAGAAAGAGCCTATAAGGTAAAAGGCAATATCTATGATGAAAAAAGCTGGACGGATCTTAGTGATAAAAAATACGGGATTGTAAATACCAAATAATACAAAGGGCAAAATACGCAGGGCTTAATCATTTGTTTTTTGATAAGTGCGAAATTTTTGATTTTATCAACTCGCTTGGATTTGAAAAAATCATAGTTGAAAATCAACACATTAAAGGCTATATCAACAATGAATGTAGGTTTAATGTGTTTGGATTAAAAAAAATAAAGATTAAGCTTGGTTATAAATAAGCTCTTTATAGCGATAAAGTGGTTTTGCATTACAAAAATAAATTAGCAAATGGCATATAAATTATCTCAATCATAGTTTCTCATAAGTTAAAATTTTAAAGTTTTTTTAACTATTTATAAGTAAAATAAAATATTTAATAAATCAAAATAAATTTCACATATTACAGGGTAAATACGCCAAAATCAATAGGGAGTAAAATGCGAGCTATAATCCTTTGTGCTGGGCTTGGCACGCGGCTAACGCCTATCACACTAAATAAACCAAAGCCATTGTTAAAAATTCGCGGTAGAAGCATTTTAGAAAATATGATTAATTATTTACATAATGCCAATATCAATGATATTATCGTGGTTTGTGGCTATAAGGCTGAACTTTTTACACCATTAGCAAAAAAGCTAAATTTTAAACAAATAATTTTCCCTGATTACGCTAATAAAAATAGTGCAGCAAGCTTAAAATTTGTTGCAAACTTAATCACAAAAGATAGGGGGGGGGGGGGGACAATTATTCTAAATGGCGATTTGTTTATTACGCGTGATTTTACGCGTGATTTACATTTTGGCTATTCGCAATTTTTAGGGCAAGAGATAAACCAAGGTAGTTTTTGGGGTTACATTACAGATGAAAATGCGAAATTACTAGATATTGATACAAATGCGACAAGCGGATTTGGCGATGGGATAGCTTTTTTTGACAATGAAGCAGATTTAAGCGTTATCAAAGATTGCCTAAATAAATGCGATGATACGCAGTATTGGGAATCGTGCATTTTAGGCGTTTTAGATAAAATAAATTTTTACGCTTTTAAATCACCGCAAACATTTTACACAGAAATTGATTCAATCCAAGATGCCCTTGATGCAAACTTGCTCACACCACAAGAAATCGCCACTCAATGCGCAAGCGACAATAAAGCCACGCGCTTAAAAGGTATAACAAATATAAATTATCAAATAAATTTTAATGGCACACAAAAAGTTTTAAGAATCCCAAGCCCAAATATAGATAAATGTATCGACAGAAGCGTTGAAAGACGCGTTTTGGAGCTAATCGCACCGCTAAATCTAACGCCAAAAAATGATTTTTATTCAAGCGGTATAAAAATGAGTGATTTTTTGAGCGAGTTTAGAAGTGCGGAATTTAGCGATATAAACGAGAAATTTTTATGCGAAGTAGTAGCGCAAATAAAAAAACTCCACGCCATAAAATACGACAAAAATCTAAATATCCCACGCATTACAATACAAAGTGAAATCCAAAAATACGAAAATCTTTGTAAATTCCCGCTTGCCACGCCAAAAGAGCATAAAATTTTATTAGATATTGCAAGAGAGTTAGATAAAAGCGAGTTTGTGCTATGCCACAGAGATTTGCAACTACCAAATATTATGATAAAAGATGGCAATTCGACTCTTGCGCAACCTTTGCTGGAGCTTGAAAAAAACGATAGCGAAGATGTATCTTTGAGTGATTTTGTGGGTTTTGGAGTGCGGATGCGCGAAAATAGGACATTAAGTCCATTGAGCGCAAACGCACGAACAATCCCGCAAAAGCACCAAAGAGACACTGCGATTAAATTTGTTGATTTTGAATATGCTGGTTTTAGCCCTGTGGCTTGGGATCTTGGTAATTTTAGCGCGGAGTTACTTTTGGATAAATCGCAAGTGCAAAATTTAGCGCAAATCTATGGCGATATAAGCGAAATTGAGATTATTAAAGGGCAATTACTATCAAATTATATTTGGGCGTTATGGAGCTGGATATATAATAGAATCGACTTAGGGCGGGATTATTTGGCGCGATTTGATAAAAATTTAAAGGATTTAGCGTGAGCTTGTTTAAAATAAGCAATAAAGAGCATAAGCTAGGACACGCTCTTGCATTAGGCAGTGTTTTTATTTGGTCTAGTCTTTATGTGAGTGTGAAAATCTTGCTAGAAGTTTTTAATTCGCTTGAATTGCTTTTTTTACAATCGATTTTGGGGTATATTATTTTGTGGATTGTAAAGCCAAAAATTTTCAAAATTTCATTAAATAATGAAATTTTTTTCGCGCTTTGCGGACTTTTTGGCATTACGATTTATAATCTCTTTTTAAATCTTGCAATGGAGAAAACCCTTGCTTCAAATGTCAGCGTCATCATCACCACCGCGCCACTTTTTGCTGGGATTTTTAGCTTTTGTTTTAAGCTAGAAAAGCCATATTTAAATTTCTTTTTAGGTTTTGTGATTTCTATTGTGGGCGTGTATTTACTAAGTTTTAATGAAGCGTTAAAAATAAAGCCATTAGGCGATATTTTGGCTATTATTTCTGCGGCTGGCTGGGGTGCGTATGCGGTGCTTGTAGCAAAAGTAATGAATCTCAAATATGATATTTTTCTAAGCACGCGAAGAATTTTATTTTGGGGGATTATTTTTATGATTCCTAGTTTTTTATGGCTAGATTTTGCGCCGAATCTATCCGCACTAAAAGAGCCAAAAATCGCGCTAAATTTGTTTTTTGTCGCTCTTTTTGCAAGTGCGCTATGCTTTATAATGTGGAATCAGGCCACAAAGCTAATAGGCGTTGTGCGAACGAATATTTATGTTTATTTAACGCCGGTTTTTACCATAATTGCGTCTATTATTATTTTAGATGAAAGTTTAAGTTTGCTGGCGTTTTGCGGTGCTATGCTTGTGCTTTTTGGTGTAATGATTGCTGAGTATAAGCGGTAAAATTAAAATTTTAACTTATATTAATGAAATTTCAGCGCTACAAAATTTGCGCTGAAATTTTACGCAAAATTTTACATATAATTTAATAAGCTAAGCTGAGAAATTTTAGCTGTGGAGCTTAGCATTGCTTGGTATGAAAGCATTCTTTGTTGAAGCTCTAAAAGCACTTCGCCATAATCAGTATCAATTACATTTGATTTTACTTCGCTTACATTTAGTGTTAAAAGCTCGGCGCGATTATTTGTAGCAGTGATTAGATTTGAGCGCGCACCGATTATGGCGTGTTCTTTATTTACATGATCCATTATATGATCAATGCGCGTTAATGCGCCTTGGACGCCAGAGGTTCGGTGGTTTGTCCCATCAGGATTGCCAAAAAAACTACCATCTTCTACTGCTTGTATAATCTCATCTAAATCAGGGAAAATATTCACACTAGGGCGGTCAATCATCACAGCATCATTTCGCATAAAGCTTAACACGCTACCATTACTTGGGGCGTTTATATTAGTGCCTGTTGGGTAATCTTGATTGTGTTTTTGATATATTGCTACTTCTATATCAGTAACTGAGCTTATATTATCTTTTATTACCATTTGGCCGCGTTCGTTCATATTTGCGCTTACTTGCTGGCTAGAAAGCCTTAGAGCAGGGCTAAACTTATTATCCCAGGCTGCTTTTGCGGCGGCATTCATTTGATCTTGCGTTGGAGGGTTGCCTTGTGGGAGTAAATTTCCCCAGCCTGTTAGCGCGCCTTGTGCGTTTTTGGTTGTTGCGTGATCGCTAGCGATGATTTGAACCATATCTTCGATATTTCTAAAAGTTAGCTCATCTGTGCTTATTAGCCTAGGTTCATCGCCGATTTGTTCTGTGGTTGAACCTGCTTTTATGCCAGCATTCCACTGAGTTTTATAAAAGTTCATTTGAGTTAGTGGTGCTTGACCTTGTTGCATAGGGTGAGTATAAAGCGATAAAGTAGGGTAGCTTTGCCCGTTAGCTTGCGTGCCATTAAAATCAATCACTGCCACATAATTATCTCCATTTCGCGAGCGAATTTGTAGCATCAAATCATCAGCATCTGCTAGGCTTTGACCTGCATTTAGCCCAGCTACTGCTGCTAGCGTGGTGCCATCATTTGCAAAGCTATTATCAGCGCGAACTATTTGGCTTACATTGCTAGTAAGTGTGCGGGCGCTTTTATTAAAAAACACCTTATCATAATCAAGAGTGTTGCTTTTGTCTATAAAATTATTATTATTTTGGATTTTATTATATGCAGGCGAGCTTATTAGGCTAGTTAAATGCACATTGCCATTATTTACCATAGCGTTTATATTATCTAAACTAGTTAAGCCCCTAATTTGATCTGTTCTAGTAGTTACATCATTTTGAGTATCGCCTACATTTTTTTGTGCTGTTAGCCCAAAGATGGAAAAATTTAGCATTTCATTGCCTGCTTTTAAATTTTTTACTACTATTTGGGATTGCTCATTTAGGCTAACATCTACTACTTTATTGCCTGTGGCTGGGTCATTGCCCAAGGCTTGGCCGATTCTATCTAGCATATCTTGGACGCTAGAATCAGGCGTTAGCTCAAATTTTGTGCTAAAACTCTCGCCCGTTGGCTTTTGCCCTTGCATAAAAAATATAGTTGGTTGATACTGCGTGGTGGCTTTATCGACTTTTTCAGCGCTAAAATCTCTTGTATAATCAAGCGGATTTGCAGTATTTAAGGCTTTTGTTTGATAATTGCCGCCTATTAGTTTATAGATATTATCGCTAGATTTTAGCAGGGTTGGCGTTGATGAGGCCAATAATTTTTGGTGTTCGTTATAAAGAGTGATATTTGTGGTTACTATTTTAGAATAATCATTATCGCGCCCTAAAAATAATTCTTTGCCATCTACATTATACGGTATGGTTTGGTTTGTGCCTGAAACCACTTGTATTAGCTTGCCATTGCCATTGTAGCTACCATCGTTGCTTATTGGCTTGGTATCAATTGCTGTGCCTGAAAATAAAAATTGCCCGTTAATTGCTGTGTTTGAAATATTTACTAATTGATTTCGCAAGGCTTTTAAATCATTAGCAATTGCTATGCGCGATGTTTCAGAGTGCGCGCCCTGGTTTGCAGCTTGAATTAGCTTGGTTTTAAAGGTTGTAAGCGTTTCTACAAAGCTATTTAATGAATTATCCGAATTTTTAGCAAACTCACTTGCTTTTTGCGTGCCGCTTCTTATTTGGCTTAGCACTTCAAGCTCATAATCAAGCCTTGTGGCATCTACATAAATGCCAGTGTTTTCATAAGGCTGTGAAATTTTAGTTTTACTAGATATTTTGGCATTTAAATTATAAATCCGTTCGGCATTTGTTTGGTAATTTACCATATTTGTGCGAGCCATTAGTTGTTGTGTTATTCTCATTTTACCCCCCTTATTTTGCTTAGCTAAATCGGCAGTTTTTATAAATTTTAAGCAAAAAGTGTTCTAATTTATTTAAAATTTTAATTTTAGCTTGCCAAAATATTAAAATTTAGCCAAATTCTTAATAAAATTTGCCTAAATTTAAACAAAATTAGGCTATATTTAGCCATTTTATTTGGAGAATTTATGCGATTTTATGCGATTTTAGCGTTTTGTGCTGTTTTTTTGGTATCTTGTGCTAAAAAAGACCAAAACCTATCCTTACAAAACTACGAGCAAATAGACATAAATGCTAGCTTGGATTATCAAGCCTTACAAGCTTTTGATGCTTTACATTCTAGCAATGATATTAAAGCCCTTAATTTATTTTATAAACTTTATAAAAGCACAAATAGCTATCTTTGCCTTAAAGAGGCATTTAGGCTTGCTTTTTTGCTTGGCGATTTTAGGGCTGATGAGCTGGTAAATCCGCTAAATAAGCTAAGCAAAAACGATAATGATGCTTTGCGTTTAATTATTAGTTATTATATCAACAACAAAAAGCTAAATCACGCAAAAAATAAAGCATTAAAATTGATTAAAGCAGAGCCTAAAAACTCTATAAATTATAGCATTTTAGGCACGATTTATGTTCTTGAAAATAACAAAACAAAGGCCCTTGAAAATTTTAAAAAAGCCTTTGAATTAGAGCCAAATGAATTAAACCTTTTAAAGCTTTTTGACTTATTTGAAAATGTATTAAAACAAAGAAATTTAGCGATAAATTATTTACAAGATTGGCTTGGTAAAAATGGCTACACAAAGCAAGCAAGCGAGCTGCTTTTAAGCGTGTATGTTTTAAAAAATAATACAAATAACACGCTAAGAGCTTACGAAAAATTATATAAAAGCACAAATGATTTGCGCTTTTTGGGCGATGTGTTAAATATTTTATTGTATAAAAAAGACTTTAAGAGAGCGCAAATTTTATTAGAAACTTATGGTTTTAATGATGAAATTTTATTAGAACTTTATGCGCATTTAAAGCTTTTTGATAAGGCGTATTTGCTTAGTCAAAATTTATACGAAAAAAGCAACGATTCTAGTTATAAAGCCAAAATGGCGATGTTTGCTTATGAAAAAGCAGGCAAAAAAACAACAAATTTTGAATTAGAAAAAATCATAGAGCTTTTTGAGGCTGGCGTGTATGATGCTGATGAGGCGGTGTTTTATAATTATTATGGGTATTTGCTAATAGATCATAATTTAAATATTAAAAAAGGCTTAAAGCTTGTGTTAAAAGCTTATGAGCTAGATCAAAATGCAAGTTATATTATAGATTCAATAGCGTGGGGGTATTACAAGCTAAATAATTGTAAAAAAGCAAAAGAATGGATGGATAAGGTAGTAAATGATGCTGATTTTATGAAACAAGACGAGGCAAAAGAGCATAAAATCGCAATAGATCAATGTATAAATAAAGGTAAAAAATGATTTTAGATAATATACTTTCAAAGGTTAAAGCTCGCATTAAAGAGCAAAAAGAAACAATGTCGCTTGATTATTTACAAAGAGCTATGTTAGGCGCTTATGAGCCACGCAATGTTATAGAAGCACTTAGCGGGCGTTATAATATAATAGCTGAAATTAAAAAAGCAAGCCCAAGCCGTGGCGTGATTTGCGAGGACTTTCATCCGCTAAATATCGCACAAGAGTATGAAAAAGCCGGTGCTAGTGCTATTTCTGTGCTTACTGAGCCTTATTATTTTCAAGGCGATATAGAATACCTTGGCACGATTCGCCGCTTTACAAACTCAATTTTATTGCGTAAAGATTTTTTGATTGATCCTTATCAAATAGCGCGCGCTAGGCTTTATGGGGCTGATTTTGTGCTTTTGATTGCTAGAATTTTAAAAGGCGAAGCACTAAAAGAAATGATAAGCTATGCAAAAAGCATAAAAATGCAAGCCTTGGTCGAGGTTCATAATGAAGCAGAGCTAGGCGCAGCCCTTGATGGCGGCGCTGATATAATCGGCATAAATCACAGGGATTTAGACACGCTAACCATAGATATGAGCTTAACGCAAAGGCTGATTGGAATGATCCCAAGAGATAAAATTATAGTTGCTGAAAGTGGTATTAATTCGCGCGCTGTGATGGATAGCCTAAATGCAATGGGCGTAAATGCCTTTTTAATCGGTGAATATTTTATGCAAGCAAACTCACCAGGTCAGGCATTAAAAGAGCTTTTGGGGCGTTAGTTTTTATAAAACGCTTAATTTAAAATTTACGCGCAAGCTTGTAAAATTGTTATTTTATAAGCTTGAAATTTTAATTTATTCTTTAAAATTTTAATCAAGCCTTGAAATTTTAATTCGCCCGCTAAATTTTAATCTAGCGCGTGAGTAATCATTAAAATTGTATTTAAAATTTAAACTAATCTTTATAGTGAATTTTTGGCAAAGACCAGGCGCGGTAGTATGCAATTAATCTAAAACCAACGCCTAGTGCGCATAAAGCATACATTGTAAAAACCCCGCCAAGATCGCCCAAATGCAACAAATAATAAACCAACCCTATGCCCATAGAGATTGTTCCATAAATGCCGGTTTTCAAAAACCACGGCACTTCATTTAGCAAAACATCGCGCAAAATGCCACCGCCTACGCCATTTGCAAAGGCTATTAAAATAATGCCGTAGATGTTTAGATTGTATTCAAGTGCCACAATAGTGCCAACAAGCGAAAACGCCACCATATCCACAGCATCAGTAGCTATGAAAATAAATTTCTTATCAAGATTATTTCGTTCGCTTTTGTGGCATTTTAATAAAATCGCTATTAAAAACACGCCTATTACGATGCTTACTGGCATCCAATGCGTAAAAGAATAAAGCGGCCGCCCAACTAAAATATCGCGCATTATACCGCCGCCAAGTGCTGTCAAAAAAGCCGCTAAAAACACGCCAAGCCAATCACAACCATGCCTTACACCAAATAAAAATCCGCTAAATGCTGCTGAGGCTATGCCTATGTATTCAGCTATTAAAAACGCTTCAAAATCCATATTTACCTTAACTTCAAATTTTATGTATTTTACTGCTTTTTAGCTAATTTTTGGCAAAAAAACACTTGAAATTTTGATATAATCGCCATCTTTTGGAGATAAAATGCAAGATTTGATAAATTTTTTGGTGGATTTAGTGGCGTCTTGGGGATATGCTGGGATAGTGTTTTTGATGGCATTAGAGAGTAGTTTTTTTCCATTTCCTAGCGAGGTTGTGATGATACCAGCTGGATATTTGGCACAGCAAGGCCAAATGAATATTATTTTAGCATTTATTTGTGGTGTTTTTGGCTCGCTTTTAGGGGCGGTGTTTAATTATTATTTGTGTTATTTTTTTGGCAGAGAATTAATTGTGCGCTATGGCCATTTTGTTGGCATTAACGAGCAAAAAATGCAAAAATTTGAAGCGTTTTTTAATAAACACGGCGAAATTTCTACTTTTAATTGTAGATTATTGCCTGGCATTAGACAATACATTAGCCTGCCAGCAGGGCTTGCAAAGATGAATATATGGCGATTTTGCCTATTTACTAGCTTGGGTGCTAGTATTTGGGTGGCGATTTTGCTTGGGCTTGGGTATGTTCTTGGTGAAAATAAAGAGCTAATTGATGAATATTTACATATTATAATAATGATTTTAGCGTGCTTTGTGATAGTTTTGAGCGCATTTTATGTATTAAAATATCGCAAAAAACGCCTAAATACCAATGTGGAGCGATTTTAATGGGTTTAGATGAAATTTTAAAACTAATTTGCGAGATTGAAATTAAAAGAAAGCGCGTAAATGTAGGCTTGCTTGATGCCTTAGGCTATGTTTTTGCTAGCGATATATACGCGCTTAGGGATTTACCAAGCTTTGATAATTCGGCCCTTGATGGCTATGCTTTTGCTTATAATGATAAAAATATGCCATTAAAGGTGTGCGCTAGCGTGCTAGCAGGTGATATGAATGAATATAAAATTTCAAAAGGCGAGTGTTATAAAACAATGACAGGCGCGCCATTTGCTGAGGGTTGTGATACCTTAGTGGCCATAGAACAAGCAAATTTTAATGAAAATGGCGAATTGCTAATCCCTGGCGATATTAAAAAGGGCAATGCCTTAAAGCTTAGGGGCGAAGAGCTAAAAAGAGGTGAGTTGCTTTTTAGGGCAGGGCAAATTTTAAATCCTAGCGCAATTACTATGCTAGCAGCGCAGGGGATAGCTGAAATTTCGGTATTTGCTAAACCTAGGCTTTGTGTATTTTGTACTGGTAGCGAGATAAAAGAACCAGGGGAAGTTGCAAGCAATAAGCAAATTTATAATTCTAACGCAAGCGCGATTTTATCGTTGCTTGCTAGCAATCATTATAGCGCAAATTATTTAGGCATTGTAAAAGACAATAAAACAAGCATAAGCCGAGCCTTACAACACGCCTTAAATAGCGCAGATATCGTCATTACAAGCGGTGGTGCTAGCAAGGGCGATGCTGATTATATGGCTAGCGTGCTTGGTGAGCTTGGTTTTGAGGCTTTATTTAATAGCATTGCTTTTCGCCCCGCATCGCCTACAAAATTATTTAAAAAAGATGAAAAATTTGTGCTAGTAAGCCCTGGCAATCCGCTTTCTTGTTTTGTGGCTTGTTATTTTGTGCTTTTAACGCTTATTAGGCATTTTGCAGGCTATAAAAATCCCTTGGCCAAAACGCAAAATGCTACACTTAAAAGCACCTTGCATTTTAAAAGCGGGCGAGATAATTTAATAATTGGTAGCGTTAAAGATGGCGTTTTTAGCCCTTACAATGATGGTAAATTTAGCCCTTCGCAAATTTTACCTTTAATAAAATCCAATGCTTTTAGCATAGCAAATGATGGTATAAGCGTGCTTGAAGCAAACTCTAAAATAAAAATTTATAAATTTTAAAAAACTATTGACACGGAGAAAATATTTTGCTACAATTTCGGCTCATTTTTACTTGCGGGAATAGCTCAGTGGTAGAGCACAACCTTGCCATGGTTGGGGTCGCGAGTTCGACTCTCGTTTCCCGCTCCATTTTTTTACTTATTTTTTTATTTTCAACAGCATTTTCTATAACTTTAAAAGAAGCTTTAAGTAACGAATTAAACGCTAAAATTCCTAATCTCACAATACATAATATTGAAATTTCAACCCCTCGAAATTTGCCCTTGGATTATCAAAATTTTAGCCTTAAAAGCGTGCAAATTTTAAATTTACGCCCATTAGGCGCTAAGGCAAGAGCAAATTTTATAGATTCCAAAAATAAAACAAGAACTATACTTTTTGGCTTTGAGCTTGATGCGAGCATAAGCGTTTTTATCGCCGCAAGAGATATCAAGCGCGCTCAAACCATAAACAAAATGGATTTTACACAAGAAAATGTAAGCATTGAAAAATATCAACCTGATTTGCTTTTTGATGAGCCACTTGGCTTAATTAGCAAGGCAAGCATAAAAAAGGGCGAATTATTAAAAGAACGCGTTTTTACAAGGGCAAAAGATGTGAAAAAAGGCGATGTGCTAGTGCTTGAAATTAGCGATGGTGGCGTTTTTTTAGAGTTTAGTGGTGTAGCTTGTGAAGATGGCGATATAAATCAAAGCATAGAAATAAAAGCAAATAATGCGCGCTATAAGGCTAGGATTCTTAGTAAAAATAGGGCGATTATAGAATAAAATTTGCTTATTTAATTTAAACAAAGGATTAAGGTGAAATGTATTTATCCTGGGACTTTTGATCCTATTACAAACGGACATATTGATGTAATTAGGCGCGCTAGCAAGGTTTTTAGCGAGGTTGTGGTAGCTGTGGCTTTAAATGAGAGCAAAACGCCGTATTTTTCATACGAAAGGCGCATAGAGCTAGCTAAAATCGCCACAGAAGAAATAAAAGGTGTAAGCGTTATGGGTTTTGATAATTTGCTTGTGGATTTTACAGCATCGCAAGGCTCAAATATCGTTATACGCGGGCTTAGAGCGGTGAGCGACTTTGAGTATGAGTTACAAATTGGCTATGCAAATGCCGTGTTAAAAGAAGATTTTGAAACAATTTATTTTATGCCAAGTCTTAAAAATGCCTTTATTTCAAGCTCGATAGTGCGTTCGATTTTACACCATGGCGGAGATATCTCAAAATTAGTGCCAAAAAGCGTGTATGAGGCGATTAATGCTGATTTAGCTGGTAAATTTTAAGGTTAAGGATTAAAATGCTAGTGTATTTTGAAGGGATTGACGGCGTTGGCAAAAGCACGCAAATATCGCTATTTGATGATTTAGAATGCGTAAAAACTTGCGAGCCTGGCGGGACAAAATTAGGCAAAAGTTTGCGGGAGTTGATTTTTGGTGCGCATCCTAGTTCAAGGGCGGAGATTTTTTTATTTTTGGCTGACCGCGCTGAGCATTATGAAAAAATCATAAAGGTAAATAAACATAAGCTAATTTTAAGCGATAGAAGTTTTGTTTCTGGTTTGGCTTATGCTATGGCAAGCCACGAAAATTACGATATTAGCGAGCTAATTGCTTTTAATAATTTTGCTTTACAGGGCGATTTTGATGCGAAATTTGTGCTACTTTTAGCCGATGAAGCACTGCTAAAAACAAGGCTTAAAAAGCGTGGCACAAGCGATAATATCGAAGCGCGCGGGATAAATTATTTATTAAGCGTGCAAAATCATATGCAAACAATCTTACAAAATTTAAAACTCCCACACATCACGTTAAATGCAAATAGCGATAAAAACGCGCTCCATAAAGAAATTAAAAAATTTATTGGCATTTAAAATTTTAAAATTTAGCCTTAAATTATTTGCGCTTGCTAATTAAAAAAATTGAGCGCGTTTAATTTAAAATTTTAATTATCACAAAACTTGATTTTTAATTAAAGCTAAAAGCCTGATGCTTGCGTCTATTTCGCTTTTTTTGGCTGATATGCTTTCGATATTTGCGCCTACGCTAAGGCCTAGTTTTTTGCCTGTATCATATAAAAGTTTAAAGCTTTGTAAGCTTGTTTGTATGGACATTTCAAGTGGGTTTGAGCTAGCATTTAGTGCTGCTTGAAAGCTTAGTGGCACATCAATGCCAAGCCAGCGCATAAAGCTAAGCGTAGCTAAATCCCCACAAGGCGTAAATGTAAAGATAATCGGCACTCGCGGGACATTTTCATAAGCGCATAAATAAGAATAATCATCTAAAAATTTTATGGCATTTTTAGGGTTATAAACGGCTTGGGTTATAAAAAACTCGCAACCTTGTGCGATTTTATGAGCCACTCGCTCATCTTCATCGCCTTTTTTAATATGCCGCTCAGGTATGCAAATCCCGCCTAAGATGATATTTGGAGCTACTTGCGCTTTTATTTTATAAGCATCGCTTAGCTTGGTTTTTGGTATGTCTTTTTTGCTACTTACGCCTACAAAAACGCTGATTAAGTCATTATTATTTTGTAAAAATTCTTTTAAATCATTTGAGTTATATTTGCTTACAGCCTTATAAATTACGGCATTGTAGGCGTTTTTAAGGTAATTTTTATGGTAAATTTCAGGCGGGATTGTATCTTTAAAAGCAAAAGTGCGCTCATTTTGGTTGCGGTTACTTTCATCTTGTAAATCATAAATCACAAGCCCGTCTATACCGCTATTTTCTAATCTTTCAAGCTGGGTTTTGGCGATTTGCTCGCATTTGCTAAAATCAGTGCCAATGCGTGGAGGCGTAAGCCCGTAGAGTATTATGCCAGCGCTATTTGCCTTTATTTTTTGCCTTAACATTTTCTTTCTTTATAATTCATTAAAATTTTAATTTAATTTTTTATACAGCTTACAAGCATTTTGATAGCCCAGCTCACAAGCTTTGTTAAAATATTCTTTTGCTAATTCATTATCTTGGCTTATGCCATTGCCTGTATAATGCATCGCGCCAAGATTATGACAACCCATTGCCGCACCCTTATCACAAGCTATGCTAAAAAGCTCACTAGCTTTTATGTAATCTTTTGCTACGCCCTTGCCATCATTATATAAATTGCCAAGATTATAACAACCCATTGCTATTTCATCATCGCAGGCTTTTTGCCATAAATTTTTAGCTTTGTAATAGCTTTGTTCTACGCCATTGCCACTATAATACAAAAATCCTAAATAATTACAAGCATTGCCATCGCCTTGATTGCAAGCTTGGGCGTATAATTTTGCGGCTTTTTTGTAGTTTTTTTCTATGCCAAGACCCTTAGCATATAAATATCCAAGATGCTTACAAGCCATAGCTATATCGTCATCGCAAGCTTTTGAATAAAATTTTCTAGCCTGAGAGTAATTTTGCTCTTTTTCATATAAACGCCCGCTTTCATAGCAAGATTGACTTAATCCTTCATCGCAAGCCATTGCAAAAAGTTCATTTGCTTTTATGGTGTTTGCTTTAATGCCTAAGCCTTTTAAATAAAGCTCTCCAAGATTATGGCAAGCTTTTGCGATCTTGCCATCGCAAGCTTTTGTGTAAAAGGTATTTGTTTTGTTTAAATCCTTAGGTATTTGCTCGCCTTCATAATGCCAAAGTCCCAAGCTATAACAAGATAGCCAAATCCCACCATCGCAAGCCTTTTGGTGTAATTTTATAGCTTCTTGGTAGTTTTGTTCTATGTTTTTGCCATCAAAATACATATTACCAAGCAAGGCACAAGAGCTAATGCTGCCATCATCGCAAGCCTTGCTTAATAATTGCGTTGATTTTTTATCATCGCCTTCATCATAAGATCTCATTGCTTCTTTAAAATCATCGGCTTTATTTAGTAGTTTATAAGCATCGCAACCTTTTTTATCGCCAAAATCGCAAGATTTTTTTATGTATTGTTTAGCTTTTGTATTATTTTGCTTTACACCGCTACCATTGTAATACAAAAATCCAAGCATACCGCAAGCCTTAGCGTCTTTATAATCGCAAGCTTTTTGATATAGCGTGCTTGCCATTTTATAATCTTTTGCTACGCCCTTGCCCTCATAATACAAAAGCCCTAATTTAGCGCAAGCCCTAGCATTTTTGCCATCGCAAGCTTTTTGGTGTAATTGCCTAGCTTGCTCATAATCTTGTGCTATTCCTGTGCCATCATAATACATCGAGCCTAGCACGGCGCAAGCTTGCGTGTCGTTATTATCACAAGCTATTTTAAATAGCTCGCTAGCCCTTGTGTAATTATGATTTTTATACGCATTGACCGCTTCTTTAAAATCATCAGCCCCAATGCCCAAACTAATAAATAATAAAATTATAAACTTTTTCATTTTTGCCTGTTTTAAATTGTAAAGTTATTAAAATTTGCTTTGAAATTTTAATAAATTTAAAATTTCAAGCCTTGCCGTCTTTAAATTTTAATTTAAAAACGGCAAATCTGGCTTATCTAAACGCCTTTACGGCATCGCACATATTTTTAAGACTTGGTTTTACCTCGTCCCATTTTCTTGTTTTTAGCCCACAATCTGGATTTATCCATAATTGCTCTTTTGGTAATACTTCAAGCAAGGCGCTAATTTGCGTTTTAATCTCATCAACGCTTGGCACACGCGGGCTGTGAATATCATAAACGCCAGGGCCTACTTCTTGCTTATAGCCAACTGATTTAAAAATTTTAAGCAATTCATTACCGCTTCTTGCTGTTTCTATGCTGATTACATCAGCGTCCATAGCCTCTATGGTTTTTATAATATCATTAAACTCAGAATAACACATATGCGTGTGGATTTGCGTGCTAGCATTAGCACAACTCACACTTAGCTTAAAGCAATCAACGGCAAATTTTTCATACGCACTGATATTTTCTTTACGCAAAGGATAACCCTCTTTAAACGCGGCTTCATCTACTTGGATTATTTTAATACCTGCGTTTTGTAAGTCGTTTATTTCATCATAAATGCAAAGGGCTAATTGTTTTGCAATATCTGCTCTGCTTAAATCATCGCGCACAAAACTCCAATTCATTATAGTAATAGGTCCTGTTAGCATACCTTTCATAATGCGTTTTGTTTTGCTTTGAGCGTAGCTTATCCATTTTAGGGTCATAGCTTGTGGGCGGCTAACATCGCCAAATAAAAGCGGTGGCTTAACGCAACGAGAGCCATAGCTTTGAACCCAGCCATTTTTAGAAAACGCATAGCCTTTTAACTGCTCGCCAAAATACTCAACCATATCATTTCTCTCAGGCTCTCCATGAACTAGCACATCTAAATCAATTTCTTCTTGAAATTTCACGCATTCATCTATATAAATTTTAATTTTTGCTTCGTATTCATCTTGGCTAATCTCGCCTTTTTTAAAGGCATTTCTAGTAGCGCGAAGCTCTGGGGTTTGCGGGAAAGAGCCTATGGTAGTAGTTGGTAATACTGGCAGCTTAAACTCATTATGCTGAGCCTTAATGCGCTCGCTATAAGGCGTTTGACGCTCGAATGTGGTTAGAGATTTAACGCGCGCTTTTACGGCTTCATCGTTTATTAGCTCTGAGCTTTTTCTTGCGGCTATGGCTTGTTTGTTAGCATTTAATAATTCTATTTGTTTTGGGCTTAATGTGGCTTTATTTGCAATAGCCGTTAAAATCGCTACTTCATCTAATTTTTCAACTCCATAACTTAGCCATTGTTTTATTTTCAAATCAGTTTCGTATTTTAGGCTATAAGGCACATGAAGTAATGAGCAAGAAGTGCCAATATATAAGCGTTCGTTTGGAATTTTTTCTGCTAAATGCTCGATTTTTTGGCTAAGGGCTTGAAGATCGGCTATCCAGATATTGCGCCCGTTTATTAGCCCTGCAAAAAGCACCTTGCCACTTTCATTTATGGCTTTTATGCTCCCTCCGTGGCAAGATGTGTTATGAACCACATCAAGCCCAACAGCCCAAACGGGAGTTTTTACTATTTCTTTTACAGCTTCATTTGCGTGCTCAAAAAAGGTCATAAAGATTATTTTAGCGTTATTTGCGCTAGCACAAATTTTATCATACACGCTTTTTAATTTATCAACTAATAAAAGCGCTTTATCTGTTACAAAAATTGGCTCATCAAGCTCAATTACCACCTCATCATCAAGCTTGCTAAGTTTAGCTACAAGCTCGCAATACACGCTAACCAAGCTATCAAGCAAACTAAAAGCATCGCTATTATCTGTGGTTTTAGAAAGTGCTAAATAAGTAAAAGGTCCTATTAGATTGATTTTAGGTTTTATGCCTAGGGTCTTTGCTTCTTTGTATTCTGCTTCGTATTTGCTAGAATCTAGGCTAAATTTTGTGTCTTTGCTAAGCTCTGGGACGATGTAGTGATAATTGGTGTTAAACCATTTTGTCATTTCCATTGCCACAGCGTTTTTATTGCCACGAGCCATTGAAAAATAAAGCTCTTCGCCACTAAGCCCGCTAAATCTTTTAGGAATAGCTCCAAAGGCTATGCAGTGATCAAGCATAATATCATAATACGAAAAATCGCCAACGCTAATATAATCAATTCCGGCATTTTTTTGGTAATTTAAATGCCTAATTCTTAGTTGCTCGGCCACGCTTTTTACTGCGTTAAAATCACTTTTATTTGCCCAGTAGCTTTCTAGGGCAAATTTTAACTCTCTTTGTTCGCCTATGCGCGCAAAACCTGTGATGAAACTTTTTGACATAATTTTGTCCTTAAAAGAAAATAAAATTGCGGATTTTATCTTTTATAAGCTTTAAATTAGCTATAATCCCAAACTTTTTTTTAAAATTTGGGAGTAATATGCGTTTTTTTTGTGTCTTTGCTGTGTTTTTATCATTTTGCTTTGGCCTAGATTTATATGAAATATATATGAATGCTAAATTAAATGGCAATAACACCACACAAAAAGAATCAAACGCAGTAACTAAAAATCCTACCATGCACGATACCACTTGGCTTGAACCAAATAAATGCCAATCTTGCCACCGCGATCAAACTAAATATTGGGAAAAAAGTTTTCACGCAAAAAGCCATGAAAACGCAAATCCACTTTATAAAGCTAGCATTGATTTAGTAGCTAAAAAAACTATAAAATCAAAAGAAGAAGTGCTAGTTGAATGCTCTACTTGCCATAATCCTGGCATAAAAATCAAAAAAATCGATGAAGATTATAAAATAAGTAAAATTTTTGGTCTAAAAACTGCTAAAACTCAAAATATAGACGAGCAAATACATCATAAAAGCGATTTAAGTGGTGTTAGTTGTGCTTATTGCCATAGAATAGACAAAATAAAACAAGGCGGTAATTTTGGTAATTACGAAGTGCAGCTTTTAGATGATAGTAATAAAATCATAGTAGGCCCATATCAAGATACGCTAAAAGATAGCCACCACGATAACCAAAAAAGAGATTTTTTTATAGATAGCGATCAATTATGCTTGGTTTGCCACGATGGCATAGGCGCAAGCGATAGAAATGGCAAGCCAAATCCTATGTCTGCTTATTCAACTGGTGGCGAAATGATAAGTAATGAAAAATCTTGCGTAGAATGCCATATGAGCGAAAGATACGAAACCATCAATTCATCTTATGATGATGAAATACGCGTGCGCTATGTCCGCCAGCATTTATTTAATGGCGCTCATGATATTCGCCAATTAAAATTTGGTATTTTATTTAGATATAAAAAAGCAAAACAAATTTTAGAAATTATAAATAACTCATCGCATATGATCCCAACAGGCTTTGGTTCGCGTATGATTCGCATAAAAGTTTATTATAAAGATCAAAACGCAAATATCCTTGGCGAGCATAGCTTTGATATAGGAACGCAATACTCTTATAATGGCGAGCCAGCTTTGCAATATTATGCTGATGAATTAAAAGATGATAACCGCTTAGCCCCACAAGAAGCGCGCGAGTTTGAATTAAATCTCCCACAAAACACCTTTTTAATAAATCTAAAAGCCCAGTTTTATTATTTAAGACCGGATTTAATCAATTTATTTGATTCAAATATAAATAATAAAGAAATAATCGGCCCAGTAGAGATCGCCGATAGAGTTTTTTATGTAAAATAATTTATACAAATTTTAAATTAAATCTATAAATAAAAGAAAAAAAATGAGATATAAAACCAAACAAATAAATGTGGGCGGAGTTTTAATAGGCGGCGATGCGCCAATAAGCGTTCAAAGTATGACTTATTCAAAAACGCGCGATGTAAAAAGCACCTTAGAGCAAATAAATCGTTTGTATTTTGCTGGGGCTGATTTGGTGCGCTGTGCGGTGTTTAATAAAGAAGATATAACAGGGCTTTGCGAGATTAAAAAGCAAAGCCCTTTGCCAATAATTGCTGATATTCATTTTAACTTCACCTATGCTGTGGCTGTGGCGGATTTTGTCGATGCTATTCGCATAAATCCAGGTAATATCGGCGGTAAGGCGCATATTAAAGCAGTAGTTGATGCTTGTAAAAAAAGAAACTTACCAATAAGAATAGGTGTAAATTGTGGTAGCTTAGAAAAACAATTTGAAGAGCGTTATGGGCGCACGCCAGAAGCAATGATTCAAAGCGCGCTTTATAATGTTTCTTTGCTTGAAGATTTTGATTTTAGCGATATTGCCATAAGCTTAAAAGCTAGCGATGTACCTACTACCGTTAAAGCTTATAGGCAATTACGCCCGCTTGTTAAATATCCTTTTCATTTAGGGCTTACAGAAGCTGGCACGAAATTTCATGCTAGTATTAAAAGCGCCATTGCTCTTGGGACGCTTTTATTAGAGGGCATTGGCGATACGATGAGAGTTAGCATTACAGGCGAACTTGAAGAAGAAATAAAAGTAGCAAGAGCCATCTTACAAGACAGCGGTCGCCAAAAAAGCGGTGTAAATATCATCTCTTGCCCAACTTGTGGCAGATTACAAAGCGATTTGCTAAAAGCTGTTAAAATAGTAGAAGAGCATACTAAAAATATAAAAGAGCCATTAAATATAAGCGTAATGGGCTGCATTGTAAATGCCCTAGGCGAGGCAAAAGGCGCTGATATTGCAATTGCTTTTGGTAAAGAAAATGGTATGATAATAAAGCATGGCGAGATTGTGGCAAGATTAGCCCAAGATGAATTGATTGAGCGTTTTTTGATTGAGATTGAAGAAGAGGTTAAAGCTCGCAAGGCGTAAAGAAATTAAAATTTTAAATTTATTTTAAATTAAATGAAAAGGTAATAAATGCAAGACAATACCTACTCTTATGATATTGAAATTTCAATTTTAGCAAGTGTTTTTTATAATAACGACACCCTTAGCGATTTGGCTGATATTTTACGCCCTGAGGATTTTTATTTTAGACAAAATGGCGATATTTTTTGGGCTATGCTTGCTTTATTTAATAAGCAAAACCCAATAGATGAAATTTTTCTAGCTAGCGAGTTAAAAGAAAAATTTAACAAAGAAGCATTAGATGCCGTGCTAGCAAGTAGCGGTATGATAGATGCGCAAAAATACGCCCTTATGCTAAAAGAGTTATCAAATAAGCGCGCTTTATTAGCCATTGCTTCATCTGTGCCACAAACCATAAATGAATTAGCCATTAAAGATGCCATTGATAAGATTAGTGCTGATATTTTTAATCTCACAAATGAAAAGCAAGCTGGCTTAAAAGATGCCAAAGAAGCCACAAGCCAAGCCTTAGAAACCATAAAGCGTTTAAAAGAAGAGGGCAGAGGTTTAATTGGTATTTCTAGCGGTTTTACAGAGCTAGATGATAAAATCCAAGGGCTAAAAAATGGCGATTTTATTATAATTGCAGCAAGGCCAGGTATGGGAAAAACAACCTTTGCGCTAAATATAGTAGAAAGAGTGCTAAAAAGCAAGCAAGGCGTGATATTTTTTAGCCTTGAAATGCCAGCGGTGCAATTAATGTTTAGATTATTTAGCTCATACACCTCAATAAATCTTGGCGATATTATGAAAGCAAACTTAAATGATGATAATTTAGAAACCCTAAGCCAAACAGCCGATGAAATCGCAAATTCTGATTTATATATTTATGATAGTGGTAATCTAACCGTGCATATGGTGCGCGCGCAGTTACGCAGGTTATTACAAAAAAACGCAAATATAAAACTTTGCGTGATTGATTATATCGGGCTTATGACAAACTCATCAAGTTTTGGCGAGAGGCATTTACAAATTGCGGATATTTCGAGGCAGTTAAAGCTCTTAGCGCGCGAACTTCAAATACCAATAATTGCGCTATCTCAGCTAAATCGTAGCTTAGAAAGTAGAGCAAATAAACGCCCTATGCTTTCTGATTTAAGAGAATCAGGCGCGATAGAACAAGATGCCGATATAATAATTTTTGTTTATCGCAAGGATTTTTACAAAGAGCAAGAAGCAAAAGAACAAATCGCAAAAGCCAAATTAGAAGGCAAGAGCATAAACTCTGAGGATATATTTAAAGCAGAAGAAGTAGAAGATGCTGAGATTATCATAGGTAAAAATCGCAACGGCCCAACTGGTGTGTTAGATTTTACATTTGATAAAACCAAAAGCAGATTTTTAGCTAAGATACCAGAAATCAAAGCCGTCCAAACTCAAAGCTTAGCTGATGAAGACTAGCAAAAGCTTTAATAAATTTTAATTAAAATTTGGCTAAAAGGATTAAATTGAAAGGCGTAATTGAAACTTTTTTTCGTTTTAAGGCTTATTTTAAGGATTATATTTTTCATTTTTGCGTGGCTATTTTTGGTATGATCTTAGCTAGTGCTGGCACGGCTGCTAGTGCGTATTTGGTTAAGCCTGTACTTGATCAAATTTTTGTAGATAAAAATAAAGAACTTTTATATTTATTGCCTTATGCGATAATTGCGGTGTATTTTGCCAAAAGTCTTGGGACTTATTTACAAAGCTATTTTAGTGCTTATATCGGGCATGATATTGTTAGGCGTTTTCGAGCTAGGCTTTTGGCGCATTTAATTTATCTTGATATGAGCTTTTTTAATCGTTATAGAAGTGGCGAGCTAATTAGTCGTAACACAAACGATATCGAGCGCATTCGCTCCATAGTTTCAAGTATGCTCCCAGAGCTTGGCAGGGAGTTTATAACAGCTCTTGGGCTTTTAGGCGTGGTGATTTATCAAAGCCCTAAACTTGCGTTATTTGCGCTTATTATTTTTCCAGCAGCCATTTATCCGCTAAGCCTTTTAGCACGCAAAATCAAGCAAATTTCAAAACTAAGCCAGGAAAAAACCAGCGATATGACAGCGGCTTTGGCTGAAATTTTTTCAAATATAGAAATAATCAAGGCAAATAACGCTGAAAATAAAGAAATAACCCGCTTTAATGCCCACAATGATAGATTTTTTAGATTAAATCTTAAAAGCGTAAGAACTGGCGAGCTAGTTAGTCCGCTAATGGAAACGCTTGGGGCTATTGGCGTGGCTGTGGTGATAATAATAGGCGGTAGCGAGGTTATAAATGGGACAATGAGCGTTGGAAGCTTTTTTTCATTTTTGACAGCGCTTTTTATGCTTTATACGCCGATTAAACGCGTAAGTAGCTTGTATAATAAAATGCAAGATGCCGTAGCTGCTAGTGAGCGCACCTTTGAGCTTTTAGGAATGAACGCAAATATAGTAGGCGGTATGGCAAAATTTCCAAGCAAGCTTTATTCTATTGCGTTTAATGATGTGCATTTTAGCTATGATAATAAAAATTTCGTTCTAAATGGACTAAGTTTTAGGGCAAATAGCGGTGAGATAATTGCTATCATAGGCCAAAGTGGCGGTGGCAAAACTACTATTATAAATTTATTAATGCGCTTTTTTGATGCTAATAGCGGGCAAATTTTAATCAACCAAAATGAAATTACAGATTTTAGCCTAAACGAGCTAAGAGCGCACATAGGCATAGTTACCCAGCGCATTTATATTTTTAATGATACAATCGCAGCAAATGTCGCATACAGCCAAAATGGAAAAATTGATGAAGAGCGCGTGATAAAAGCGCTTGAAATAGCCGATGCTTATAGTTTTGTAAGAGCGATGGAGGGCGGGATTTATGCTGTGCTTGATGAGTTTGGAGCTAATCTTAGTGGCGGCCAACGCCAGCGTATCGCAATAGCGCGCGCCTTATACGCAAACCCGCAAATTTTAATTTTTGATGAAGCCACAAGTGCGCTAGATAACGAAAGCGAGCGCATAATAACCGATGTAATAGAGCGCATAAAGCACGAAAAAATAATCTTTGTGATAGCGCATCGCCAAACGAGCATTAAAAATGCAAATAAAATTTTATTTTTAAGCCAGGGCAGGGCGCTTGGCTTTGGCTCAAATGATGAGCTAGAACAAAATTGCCAAGAATACAAAAAGCTAAAAGAATTAGCTAAAATTTAAAATTAATTAAATTTTAAAATTTTATTTTAAAGTGTTGTTTTGTGATTTAATACTACTTAAAATTTTAAAATTTCACAATGAAATCAAAGGATAATTATGGATTTTTTACAAATACAAGGCGGAGCCAAATTAAGCGGAGAAGTTAGCATAAGCGGTGCTAAAAACGCGGCTTTACCGATAATTGCTAGCACGATTTTAGCTAAAAATGAAGTTGAAATTTTAAATGTGCCAAATGTTGTAGATATTAATACTTTGGTTGCGCTTTTGTGTAATCTTGGCGCACAAGGCCAGTTAAAAAATAATTTTTTAACCCTAAATACCCAAGAAATAAACTCCACAAAAGCCACTTATGATATTGTGCGAAAAATGCGCGCTAGTATTTTAGTGCTAGGTCCGCTTTTAGCAAGGTTTAAAGAGTGCGCGGTAAGCTTGCCAGGTGGCTGTGCCATAGGTGCAAGGCCGATTGATTTACATCTTAGCGCGCTTGAAAAAATGGGCGCGCATATTAGCATTCAAGGTGGCTATGTATCAGCAAGCGCAAAAGATGGATTAAAGGGCGCTGAGATAATTTTTGATAAAATCACCGTAACAGGTAGCGAAAATATCATTATGGCAGCTGCTCTTGCAAGGGGTAAAACGCGCATTTTAAATGCCGCAAAAGAGCCTGAGGTGGTGCAGATTTGTGAAATTTTAGCTGATTGTGGCGTGGAGATTAATGGCATAGGCACTAGCGAAATAAATATCACCGGCACAGATGGCGAGCTTTTACAAATGCCACAAATTTCTGTAATACCAGATAGAATAGAAGCTGGCACTTATTTATGCGCAGCAGCAATTAGCGCTAGCCAAATAACGCTAAAAAATACCAAAAAAGAGCATTTGCGCGCCGTGCTTGATAAATTAAGCGATATGGGCGTAAAATGCGAATGCGAGGGCAGCGATATTAAGGTGTTGCCAGCTTCATCTTTAAAGCCTGTAAATATCATCACCACAGAATATCCTGGCTTTCCTACTGATATGCAAGCACAATTTATGGCACTAGCTTGCGTGGCTGATGGGACTAGTGTGATTGAAGAGAGGCTTTTTGAAAATCGCTTTATGCACGCTAGCGAACTAGCTAGAATGGGCGCAGATATCAAGCTAAACGCGCATATAGCTACAATCACAGGCACCAAGCTTGAAGGCGCTGATGTGATGGCTACTGATTTGCGCGCAAGCTCAGCCTTAGTAATAGCAGCCCTAGCAGCAAGAGGGGTTAGTAATATCCACCGCATTTATCACTTAGACCGCGGCTATGAAAACTTAGAGCAAAAGCTAAGCAGCCTTGGCGCAAATATAAAAAGACTTAAAGAAAATGCTTAAAATTTTAATCTAAAATAATTTTTTGAGCGTAGCATCTTGGCTTAGCGCGCTTTGCTACTAGCTTTGTGCGTAAAATCTTTATAATTCATTTTGCGTTTTAAAATTTTTTATTTGGCTAGAAATTAAAGCCTAAAACGCGCTTTAAGGCGTAGCTGATTTTGCTATTATAAAATTTCTAGCCCCGTTTTTTAGCTTTTATAAAATTTTAATGCCAAAAATGCCTAATGCCAGTAAAATACATCGCTATGTTATGCTCATTAGCAGCCAAGATTACCTCATCATCTCTTATGCTACCGCCTGGCTGGATTATGCTTTTAACCCCAGCCAACGCTGCTATATCAATGCTATCTCTAAATGGAAAAAACGCCTCGCTAGCAAGCGCACAGCCATTTAAATCTATATTTTGATCCTTAGCCTTAGCCACAGCTGCGCGCGCAGCATCTACGCGGCTAGTCATACCCATACCAATTGCTAAAAGCGTGGCATCTTTTACATAAGCTACGCAGTTTGATTTGGTTAATCCAGCTATTATCCAAGCAATTTTTAAATCCATTATTTGAGCCTTGTTGGCTTCTTTTTGGCTTACTAATTTTGCATTATCTACCTCATTTTCGCTTATAAAATCGGCTTGTTGATATGCAAAACCGCCACAAATGGCTTTAAAATTATATTTTTGCGATATTTTGGCTAGATATTTGCCGTTTTCATCGCCTAATGTAAAAATTTTAGTGCGTTTTTTATCGCTGTATTCATTTAATGCGTCTTCATCGGCACTTGCGCATATTATCACCTCGGTAAAGACCTTTTTCATTTCTATGGCTAATTCTTTACTCAAACGCCCATTTATGGCCACAACGCCACCAAATGCGCTTACTGGATCACATAGCATCGCAGCCTTATAGCTTTGCATTAAATCATTCTTAATGCCAAACCCGCAAGGATTAGCGTGCTTGCAAATCACCACAGCAGGCGCATCACCAAAACTTGTGGCGATGGCAATGGCTGCGTTTATGTCTGTCATATTATTAAAGCTAGGTTCGCCTTTTAAAATTTTAAAATTTTTACTTAAAAAATCATCAAATTCATAAATAGCGCCTTTTTGGTGCGGATTTTCTCCATATCTTGCATCAAAAACCTTAGTTCCGCTTATAAATTTTGTATCGCCAAAACCACCATTAAATCGCTCGTTCATATAGTTTGCTATCATCGCATCATAGCTTGCTGTGTGTGAGAATGCTTTTATCATTAAATATCTGCGAAATTCTAAATTCACGCTATTTTGGCGTAATTTTTCTAGCGTTAGGGCATAATCATCTTGGCTTGTTAAAACCAGCACGCTTTGATGATTTTTAGCAGCACTTCTAATCATCGCTGGCCCGCCTATATCGATGTTTTCTATAATTTCATCAAAATCATCGGTGCGATTTATTGTGGCTTTAAATGGGTATAAATTCACGCACACTAAATCAATCGCATTTATATTGTATTTGCTAGCATCGGCTCTGTGAGCGTCTAAATCGCGTCTGTATAAAATCCCGCCGTGAATGCGCGGGTGTAAGGTTTTCACCCTGCCATCAAACATTTCAGGGCTTGTGGTATATTGGCTAACTTCAATGGCATTTATTCCATTATCTTTTAGTATTTTAAAAGTGCCACCAGTGCTTAAAATCTCCCAGCCCAAATCCGCTAAGCCTCGCGCAAATTCCACCACGCCATCTTTATGGCTTACGCTAATTAAAGCTCTCATTTATTCTCCTTTTGTTTAATTGTTTCATAAGCTTGATTTATTTCTTGTAATTTTTTTGTGGCATCGTTAATTATGCCCTTGCTAGCATCTAAGCCAAGAAAATCTGGATGGTATTTTCTTGCAAGCTTTCTGTATTGTTTTTTAACTTCATCAAAGCTTGCGTTATTAGGTAATTCTAAAATTTCATAAGGGTTTTTTTGGCTGTGATTGGCGTTTTGTGTGTTTTGTGAGTTGGAGTTTTTATAGTAGTTATTGCTTTTTTGTTTGGATTGTTTTTTAAAGCCATCATAATTGCGATAACCGCCATCAAAACTCCCAGCACCAAAATAAGCATTAAATTCTTGCTCAAATTTTAAAAATAAGCTTTGTTTTATTTTTTCATTTATATTAAAAGCCTTGCAAATATCATCAATTACCTTTGCTTCGCTTGGGCTAAAAAAGCCGTCAGCATAAGCTAAATTTAATAAATAAATAATCACGCTTTGGCATTCATTGGAGTTTAATTTGCGGGTGTTTTTATAAATTTTGGCTATTTCATAGACGCTTTGATGGCTGTTTTTTGCGTGTTCGTAAATTTTTTTTAGCTCATCTCGTGTTTGCTTTTGTCCGTTTAATTCAAAGGTTAAAATATCAAGCATTTGCGATATATAAGCAGCCTCAGTGGCTTTTACCTCGCCATCGGCTTTGGCGATTTTAGCTAGCAGGCTTATTAAAAATTTGGCATCATTAAAGGTGATTTGCTTGTGCGCATCGCCAGCTGGGGCTTGCCTAAAACCATTGCTAAGCGCGTAAAATACAATCCCCACAACAATTGCCAAAATAAAAAAGCTCATATTTATCCTTAAAATAAAATCGGTATTTTAACCTGGCAAGATTATAAAAGCATAAAAAAGGCTTGAAATTTTAAAATTTACATTTAAATTTAAAATTTTATAAACCCAAATTTTAAGCTAAACTAATTTTTAATAAAATTTGCTATAATCGCCAGTTTTTTGCTTAAAGGATTTATTTTGCGTTTGGCACTTTTTATCATATCAGCTTTTATTTTAATGTTTTTTGGGATTTCAACAATTAGCCCAAATGCTGTATTTGTAGGGCGAGCAGGGCATTTGATAGGTTCGCTTAATTATGCTTATTTTGGCAGTTTTGCTTGTGTTTATCCTTTTGTTTTGATTTATAGCGCGTGGCAAGTATTTAAAAAGCACAAAAAATTCAGCTGGGAGCTAGCTAGCCAGACTTGTGGTGTTTTGCTACTTTTTTTAAGTGTATTGCTGGCTTTAAGTATGATAAAACCTAGCTTTGGCGGGCTTTTTGGCACTTTATTAGCAGATACCATAAAAGCTAGCATAGGCACAATCGGGGCTGTATTTATGGCCATAGCGTGCTTTTTGATAGCTGTTGGGCTATGTTTTGAGAAAAAAATTGAAATTGTGCTAAAAATGAGTTTGAGCATTAAAGATAAATTAAACAAAAAAATCCAGCAAAGCAAAAAATCAAGCCCTTATCCAACGCCAATCATCGATCCCATAACTTACCCTAGCAAGCAAAATTCCCAAGAGCCAGCAAGCCAACAAAGCACGAGTTTAAGCCAAGATTTAGCCAAAAATCCGGCTGAGAATTTAAACGAAATTTTAAATAAAAACGAAATTTTAAACGAAACAACAGATGAAATTTCAGCTAACGCAAGCGAAATTTTAAACGAAGAAGACGAAAAAGAAAAAAAAGATGAAACAGACGAAAAATACGCCAAAAAGCTAACCTCCACTGGCGTTGAAATACTCCAAGAAGTAGCCGAAAATAAAGAACTTTTAGCACAAATAGAAAAAGGCAAGGTTGAAATTCCAAAAGACTTTAAATTGCCTAGTTTGGATTTTTTAGCTCAGCCACCAAAACGCGTAACCAGCGTAAATGAATACGAAATCGATGGCAAAATAGTAAATTTATTAGAAAAACTTCGCAAGTTTAAAATAGAAGGCGATGTGGTGCGGACTTATTCAGGGCCTGTGGTAACTACATTTGAGTTTAAGCCAGCCCCAAATGTGCCAGTGCGTAAAATTTTAAATCTACAAGATGATTTAGCAATGGCGCTTAAAGCACAAACCATTCGCATTCAAGCACCAATCCCTGGTAAAGATGTAGTTGGCATTGAAATACCAAATCAGCATATTGAAACGATTTATTTGCGAGAAATTTTACAAAGCGATATTTACAAAAACGCAAAAAGCGAGCTAACAATTGCGCTAGGCAAGGATATTGTCGGCGCGCCTTTTGTTACTGATCTTAAAAAATTACCGCATTTATTGATTGCTGGCACGACAGGCAGTGGCAAGAGCGTGGGCATAAATGCTATGCTTTTAAGCTTGCTTTATCGCAATAGCCCAAAAACCTTGCGTCTTATAATGATAGATCCTAAGATGTTGGAATTTTCAATGTATAATGATATCCCGCATCTCTTAACGCCAGTTATAACCCAAGCCAAGCAAGCAGTGGGAGTATTACAAAATTTAGTAAATGAAATGGAGCGCCGCTATAAACTAATGGCGCAAACAAAAACCAAAAACATAGAAAGCTACAATGCCAAAATGAAAGAACAAGGCGAAGAAACAATGCCTTTTATAGTAATAATCATAGATGAGCTAGCAGATTTGATGATGACTAGCGGCAAAGATGTGGAGTTTAGCATAGGTCGCTTAGCCCAAATGGCGCGCGCAAGTGGCATTCACCTAATAGTAGCCACCCAACGCCCAAGCGTAGATGTCGTAACCGGGCTAATTAAAGCAAACTTGCCAAGTCGCATAAGTTATAGAGTAGGGCAAAAAATAGACAGCAAGGTAATACTAGATCAAATGGGCGCAGAAAGCTTGCTAGGGCGTGGCGATATGCTTTTTACACCGCCTGGCAGCCCTGGGCTTGTGCGCTTACACGCGCCATTTGCTAGCGAGAGCGAAATAGAAAACATCGTGGAATTTTTAAAATCCCAGCAAGGCACAAATTATGATGAAAGCTTTTTAATGACCCAAGATAGCACAGGCGCAACCAGCGAGGTTAGCCTAGCTAATAAAGATGAGCTTTTTGATGAAGCCGTTAGGGTAGTCCTTGAAGAGCGCAAAACTTCAATTAGCTATTTACAAAGACGGCTAAATGTGGGCTACAACCGCGCAGCTAATATCATAGAGCAATTAGAAAAAGCAGGCGTTTTAAGCGCAGAAAATGCCAAAAAACAAAGAGAAATTTTAATTTAATAATTTATTTATCTAATAAAAAACGCAGAAAATTTTAAGGCAGTTTTTTTAAGATAAATTTTAAAAGATAATTTGTGGATTTTAATAAAAAATAAGCAAGAAAAGCGCGCTAAATTTTAAATCAAGCGCGCTAAATTTTAATAATTTGCTATGAAATTTTCAATTCGTTTTATGCCTTCTTTTATATTTTCTAGCTCGCAAGCAAAGCTAAATCTAAAATATCCATCCATACCAAAACCAACGCCCGGCACGCACGCTACCAAGGCCTCATCAAGCATTCTTTTACAAAATTTCATAGAGTCTTTTTCTACAAGCGAGCAGTTTATAAACAAATAAAACGCCCCACCAGGTTTTATTACACTTAATTTATCGATTTTATTTATCGCATCGACAGCGTAATCTCGGCGTTTTATGTATTCTTTTTTCATATATTCTACATAGTCATCGCATTTGCCAAGTAGGGCAGGGATTGCGCCAGCTTGGACGATGCTAGCGATATTTGCCGTGCTTTGGCTTTGGAGTTTTTGCATGGCTGCAATTAGCTCATTTGAAGCACTAGCTGCATAGCCAAAACGCCAGCCAGGCATAGCCGCGCACTTGCTTAATCCATTTATAGTAACAGTGCGCCTAAACATATCATCACTTATACTAGCAGTGGCTACAAACTCGCTTTCATAGCTTAATTTTTCATAAATTTCATCGCTAAGGACGATTATTTGCGTGTTTTCAAGCACTTTTGCTATTGCTTCTAGCTCGGCTTTGGTATAAACCCCACCACACGGATTGCCTACGCTATTTAGCATTAAAACCTTTGTGTTTGGCGTGATAGCATCTTTTAATGCCTGCGCGCTTAGTTTAAAATTTGTGCTTTCATTTGTATTTATGAAAACTGGCTTACCGCCACAATAGCGCACAATCTCAGGATAACTAACCCAATAAGGCGCTGGTATTATCACCTCATCGCCCGCATCAATCAAACATTGTAAGGCTTCAAAGATTGATTGTTTTGCGCCTACATTTGTAATTATTTGTTTTTGTGTGTATTTTAGGCCATTATCGCGTTCTAATTTAGCGCGCACGGCATTTATCACATCAAGCGTGCCAGCTACTGGCGTGTATTTGCCACAGCCTTTATCCATTGCTGCTTTTACAGCATCTTTTACAGCATCTGGCGTGTCAAAATCAGGCTCACCAGCACTAAAAATTAGCACATCTTTACCGCTTGCTTTTAACTCTTTTGCCTTTGTTGAAATAGCGATAGTTAGGCTCTCGCTCAGCCTTGAAATGCGAGATGATAGTTTCATTTACGCTCCTTAAATAAGGGCGCAATTGTAGCATAATTTAAGCCATATAAAACGCAAAATTAGCTAAAATCCGCCTTGCAATTTAAAATTGTTGGAATAAAAATTGCGTATAAAACCACAATATAAAGGATAAAAATGAAATTTGTAAGCATAATAATAGGCTCAAAAAGCGATTATGAAATCGCTTGCGAAGCCAGCAAAATTTTAGAAAATTTTGGCGTGGCATATGAGCTGATTATAAGCTCGGCTCATCGTAGTCCTATGCGAACCATAGCTTATGTAGCAGATGCTAGCAAGCGTGGCGCTGAGATATTTATATGTATGGCTGGTATGGCAGCTCATCTTGCTGGTGCTGTGGCTGCTAATACCATAAAACCAGTAATTGGCGTGCCTATGCCAGGCTCTGCTGTTGATGGATTAGATGCTTTGTATTCTACCGTGCAAATGCCAGCAGGCATACCAGTAGCCACGCTAGCCATAGGCAAAGCAGGGGCAAAAAATGCGGCATATTTAAGCGTGCAAATGCTAGCTTTAAATAACGAAAACCTAGCAGCAAAACTAATAGAAGAGCGCGCCAAACAAGCCGCAAATTTAGAAGAAGATAGCAAAAAAATCGAAGTTTTATTAGGGGAACGGGTATGAAAACTTACCTTATTATTGATGAATTTTGTCGTTTAACGCATTTAAATAAACAAACAGTGGGCGAAATGATAAACAAAGGCTCACTAAAAGCAAAGATTGAAAATAATAAAATTTATGTAGAAACCGATGAAAACTCGCTCGCCCTTGGCGCAAAAACTAGCATAAATAATGAAATCGTAGAAGAAAAAAGAGAAATTTTAAGCGGTGCCAGTTTTATAGAAAAGACAATTGGCACCATTTTAAATATGCACGAAAAGGTAATTGATGCCAAAGACGAAACCCTCGAAGCCTTAAAAAATGAAAATAGTTTTTTAAAAGAGGCTTTGTATTCTATGCAAGAGCTATACGATGAAGACCGCAAAACGGTAGAAAATCTCAACACACAGCTAAAATTAGCACAAGAAGAAGTGGAGTTTTTACGCAGAAAATATAAATTGATGTGGGATAAAACCGTTGAAAATTTCTCACAAATGCAAAAAATAGAAAACACATAATTTATTTTCACCGATTTATTCGGCATTTGCTACAAATTTTAAAATTTATTATGGATTTTGAAATAGGGCAGAGCTACTTGCTAATGTATTTTAAAATTTTAATTTAAGCTTTTTATTATTTTTAATTTAACTTTCAAATTTTATTTAATTTATTTTTGTTTAAGCTTGCGGATTTTTATATTTTGCTTGGCAAAGTTGTTGTAATTTTTGGCTGATAAATTTTTAGCTTTTAGCTGGCAAAATTTTAATTTCTGGCTGGCAAAATTATACGCAAAATAATATATAAAATTATATACATTATAATACATAAAATAATATCTAAAATTATTCTTTTTAAATTACGCTAAATTTCGTGGATAAATTAATTTATTCAAATGGTAAAACTATAAAAGCTTATATTTACGGGCTAAAAGACAGCAGCTAGCAGGCCAAAACAGCTCAAAATATAATAAAGTGTAAATTATAGTTTTCAATACAAAATCAAAAATATAGTATGTATTTTACCTTTTCAAATACCGAATTTTACGCATTTTGCAGATTTTAAGTTGATTTTAAAATTTTTGGAATTTTTTATTGTAAGTTTTGAATTTTATTTAATTTTTGGCTAGTTTGTTTGATTGATTAATAACGCCTTGATTTTAAAATGTTATTAAAATTTACAAATTAAGTCTAATAAGTCTAAAATGAAAGTCCTTTTAAATTAAGCAACAAATCGTTAAAATACTGCGCAGAATTTACTTAAAAAGGCGTAAAATGAGACGAGATGAATTTAAATGCGATGATTTCGCGCTTATCAAAACTATGCTTTCGCAAATGCCCTTTGGGACGATGGTTGTACCCGACACGCCCTTGCCATACGCCGTGCCGATAAGCTTTTGCTTTGATGAAAATTACGCTACAAAAGGCGGCATTTACTTTCACGGTGCGGGAAGTGGGCGTAAATTTGAGCTTTTAAAAAACGAACCAAGCGTGGTATTTAGTGCGGCAAAGCCTTATTCTTACATACCTTCACGCTTTTTAAGCGGCAAAATGACGCCCACGCAGTTTTTCTTTTCGGTGTTGATTGAGGGGCGTTTTGAAGTGGTGCAGGATTTAGCGCAAAAATGCGAGATTTTAGACGCTCTTGTGCGCAAATACGAGCCACAAAATGCCACTTTTTGCCTTGAAAAAAGCCCTTTTGCGGGAGCGCAAAAGCACACTTTTGTCGGTGTCATCAAGGTAGAAAATTTAAGCGCAAAGGCAAAATTTGGGCAAAATATGAGCCAAGATGCCTTTGATGATTTAATGCTTGACTTGCAAAAGCGAGCTGACACGCTTGATAAAGAGACCTTAAATTTAATGCAACATTTTGCAAAGATAAAGAAGCCCAAAATCAAGTAGGCAAAGAGAACTTAAAGCAGGCAAAATTTTTAAAATTTACCCTTGAAATAGAACAAGACAAATTGCTTTATTTTGCGCTTAATCACCAAAATGAAGTGCTTATCATAAAATCCCCAAGTGATTTAAAAGAGCAAAAGAAATTTTTAGGCTATGAGTGGAGCAACCGCAAAGGCGATGAGGGCTTAAAAGAGCTACACAACCCCTACCAAAGCCAGCTTGTTGAAAGAGCAAATCCGCACAATGAAACAAAAATTAATGTTTTAATTAAAAATGCGTTTTTACAAAACATAAAACAAATCCCACAAGAGCTAGAAAAACACGCCATTAAAGTGTGGATATGCTTGATTTTTCTAGGGCTGAGTTTAATAAAGTCAGCACCTAAGATTTTGCCTTTCATAAGACTTCCTTTTGTAGAAATTTAAAAACAAATATACAAACAATTTGAAAATTTTTTGGCTTAGTAAATTTAATTTAAAATTTTAAGCTATCATCGCGCCTTTTTTAGGGATAAACTATGAAAAAAATCTTAAAATCTTTCATTCAATACGCATCTTCAAGTATGTTGAGCTTGCTTTTTATGTCGCTGTATTTTTTGGTTGATGATATTTTTGTGGGGCAAATTTTAGGCGTTAAAGCCTTGGCAGCGGCTGGGTTAATAATGCCTTTTATAATGATCGCATTTAGCCTAATCGACATAATAGCCATCGGCTCATCGGTGCAAATTTCTATTCATTTAGGCAAAAAAGAAACCCAAAAAGCAAGCGGGATTTTTTCTTTTTCTTTGCTTTTTATTTTGGGTTTTGGGTTTTGCTTTTTCTTGCTGGCAATAGCTGTTTTTGAGAGTTTATGTTTATATTTTATTAAAGATAATGAGCTAGCAAAATTATGCATTGAATACGCTAGAATTTATATTATTTTTTATCCTTTTGTGGCTTTATATTTTGCTGTGGATAATTATTTAAAAATCGCTAAAAAGCCCTTGTATGCGATGTTTTTAAATATAATAGTGGCTTTGATAAATTTAGGGCTTGATTATTTATTTTTGGTTGTTTTTGGGCTTGGGCTTTTTAGTGCGGCACTTGCTACTTGCATTGGTATGTGTGTTGGCGTTTTTATAGGCATTGCGCCGTTTTTCATTCAAAATTTAAATCTTAAAATTGGCAAAATTTTCATAAACTTAGCCTTGCTTAAAAATATCTTATTAAATGGCAGTTCAAGCTTTTTAATAATGATTTCTTCATCTATTTTTATGATAATCGCAAATGCCATTTTATTAGATATTGCTTCGCCAAATAGCGTTGCGATTTTGAGCGTTTTGGTGGGCTTGGAGTTTGTTTTTATGTCGCTAATTACTGGTATGGGAGCTGGCATAAGTCCGCTTTTAAGTTATCATTATGGCGCGAAAAATCGCCGAAGTTTTTTGGCTCTTGTTAAGCTTAGTTTTTTATGCTCGGCTTTTATTTGTTTGAGCGCGTTTGTAGCAGTAGAGTGCGCCCCAAAATCCATTATTTGGCTCTTTAATTCTAGTGATGAGTTTATCAAGCCAGCAAGCCATGCTTTAATGATTTTTGGCTTTGTGTTTTTGTGCGCTTGGTTTGTAGATGTTAGCGATAATATCTTTACAGCCATAGACAAACCGATTTTATCGCTAATTTTAGCCATAGCTAGTAATTGTTTAAGCATACCGCTGGTTTTTGTTTTGGTGCGATTTTTTGGGCAAGATGGCGTGTGGGCTACGATGTTTGTGGCAAAGTTTATTGCCAGCTTGGTTGCTTTAATCTTTTGGAAAAAAATTAAAATTAATAACATTTTTAAAAGCTAAACGCAAAAAATTTTAAAAAATTTTAATTAAAACGCTTGCCAAAAAGCGCATTGATAAAGTTAAAATTTGTAAAAATCAAAAGCGAAGTAATAAAATTTAAGGCGCATTTAATTTTTAAATGCGCACTTTATTTAAAATTTCAAACGCGCAAAAATCAAAAAAGCCTTAATTTAAGCGCGTTTAATGATGAAGCCAAAGCCTTAATTTAGCGCATCTAATACCGCTTGATAATCTGGTTCGCTTGTAATCTCTGCTACTATTTGCTTATAGCTTATTTTACCTTGGGGATTGATTACAAAAATCGCCCTAGCACAAAGCCCTTGTAATGGCGTATTAGCAAGCAAAATGCCGTATTCTTTGGCAAATTTTGCTCCCCTAAAATCGCTACCTACTTTAAGATTTTCTATGCCCTCTGTGCTACAAAATCGCCCCATCGCAAAAGGCAAATCCATAGAAATCACAACAGCTTCTACATTATCTTTACTAGCGATTTTTTCATTAAATTTTCTAGCTTCGCTTGCGCAAACGCCAGTATCTAGGCTAGGGACGGCAATTAGTATTTGAAATTTATTGCTAGCATTGCCTACGCTAAATGTGCTAAGATCCTTAGCTACAAGCTCAACTTTTGGCGCGATATCGCCTACATTTACGCCTTTGCCTTCAAGTGTGGCCTCTGCGCCTTTAAATGTTACTGACATATTTTATCCTTTATGTGAAATTAGAGCGCGCATTTTAGCATTAAAAACACAAACAAATCGTTAAAAATCTCTAAACGCAATACCCAAATAAATATGAAATACACACAATACAATATTTAATGGAGTAAAATAATAAGCAATTAGCACAAGATTATCCCCAACCTCAATAGGATCATTTGCTAAAAATGCCGCCTTTGCGCGCATATATTTATGCCACATATAAGCGTAATTTACGCAAATAAAAGCACAAACCGCCCATTTTGTAGCAAGTATGGCCTTTTTCATAGGATCAGCTAGGCGCATATCATCTTGTAAAGACGCCAAAAAGCCAAAAACCGCCACAAGAACCAATAAAACAAACTGAATATAAAAAAAAATTTTTAAATCACGCAAGATTAATTTATTATTTTCTTCATTTGCTAGCAAATACTTACAAAGCACTACTAGTGCTATTTGCGCGGCTATTAAAAACGCCGTCCCACTAACAAGTAAAAATGGTAAAATTTGCTCATGTTTTAAAAAAGCCGCTTGATTCATAAATATTCTCTTTTTAGCTTAAAATTTTAATTTTAAAATTTATCCAAAAGCCCAATTTAGTGCGTTAAAGGCTATTTGTTATTAGCTTATTTGCTTCATGTAGCATTTGGTCTAATTTGCTAGCATCCTTGCCGCCAGCCGTGGCAAAATCAGCCCTGCCGCCGCCGCCACCGCCAATAATAGGCGCTAGTTTGGCCACTATTTCATTAGCTTTTAGCTCCACGCCCTTTATGCCTACTGCTAGGTTTATTTTATTATCATTTACCTTTGCTAGCACGGCTATTATTTTTTCATTTTGATTTTTAAGCTCATCAATTTTGGCTTTTATATCGCCATCAAACTCGCTTATTACAAGCTTTACGCCCTTATGCTCGCTTGCGTTTATGCTTTTAGCATTGCTTGCGTTTTTGACTTCGTTTTTGGCTGTTTTTAGCTCAGCTTTTAGTTTTTTAACAGCATTTAATAAATCAGTATTTTTAAGCTCATCTACTAGCTCGTTTATTTGCGCTCTATAATGTAAGCCGTATTTTACGCCAGCACCAGCACAAACTGCTTCTATGCGCCTTATACCAGCACTTACGCCACTTTCACGCGTGATAAAAAAGCACCCTATTTCGCTTAAATTACTAACATGCGTCCCGCCACATAATTCTTTTGATGGCCCAAGACTTAGCACGCGCACTTTATCGCCGTATTTTTCGCCAAATAAAGCTATGGCGCCACTTTTTTTGGCTTCATCTATATTTAAAATTTCAGTCTTAGCCTCTGCGCCAGCTTGGATTAGATCATTTACTAAATTTTCTATTTTTGTTAATTCATCGGCGCTTAATGCTTTTGGATGTGAAAAATCAAAGCGCAATTTATCAGCTTCTACGCTTGATCCAGCTTGTGCTATATGAGAGCCTAAAATTTCACGCAAAGCATAATGGAGCAAGTGTGTTGCGCTATGGTGGCGTCTTATTTGTAAGCGCAAAGAGCTTACCTGGCATTTAACTATTTCGCCACTTTTTATGGTGTTTTTGGCTGTGATTTTGCTTAAATTTAGCTCAAAATACTTTCTAGTATCTAGCACTTCATTACCTGCTATTATGCCCTTATCGCCTATTTGTCCGCCTGAGTTTGCATAAAAAGGTGTTTTATCAAGCATTACAAAGCCTGTTTGATTGTCTTTTAACTCCCCTACTCTTTTGTAATTTTCATCTAAAAGAGCTAAAATTTTAGCCTCGCATTCAAGCCTGTCATAGCCTATAAATTCGTTCTTTCCAAACTCTTCTAAAAGCACCTTAAAATCGCCATCTTCTTTAACTTCATCGCCACTTCCCTTCCAGCTAGCCTTAGCGCGCATTTTTTGCTCTTGCATTAATTCATCAAAGCGCGCGCTATCAACGCTTAGCCCATTTTCTCTTAGCATATCAGCTGTTAAATCAAGCGGAAAGCCATAAGTATCATAAAGCTTAAAGGCTACATCACCGCTAAAAATATCTTTCGTATTTTTTAGCTCAGCATTAAATAGCTCCAAGCCAGCTGTGATGGTAGATAAAAAGCGTTCTTCTTCTATTTTAATAAGCTCTTTTATGTATGCTTTTTTTTCGTTTAAGTATTCATAGTGATACCCCATAATCTCACATAAAACATCTACTAATTTATACATAAACGGCTCTTTAATGCCTAGTAAATATCCGTGCCTAACAGCCCTGCGTAAAATCCGCCTTAGCACATATCCACGCCCTTCTTTATCAAAATTTAAACCTTGTGCTAATAAAAAGCTAACAGAGCGAATATGATCGCTTATTACTCTATAACTTGCGCCTTTGTCATATTCATAAGGCTTATTACAAAGTTTTGCTACTTCGTTGATTAAAGGCATAAAAAGCTCTGTATCGTAATTAGAAAATTTGCCCTCCATTATTGCTATAACGCGCTCTAAGCCCATACCTGTATCAATGCTAGGTTTTGGCAGGGGTTTTAGCTCGCCGTTTTTATCTCTTTCATATTGCATAAAAACTAAATTCCAAATCTCTAAAAAGCGATCCCCATCGCCGCCCATATAATCTTCTTTGCCATTAAAATGCTCGCTACCTTGATCATAATATATCTCACTACAAGGCCCACAAGGTCCAGTTTCGCCCATTTGCCAAAAGTTATCTTTTTGGCCAAAACGATAAATGCGCTCTTTGCTTATATGCTCTTGCCATAATTCATAGGCTTCATCGTCTTTTTCATAAATGCTTACATAAAGCTTTTCTTTTGGCAGTTTAAGCACGCAGGTAATAAACTCCCACGCATAAGCGATCGCTTCTTTTTTGAAATACTCGCCAAAGCTAAAATTTCCTAACATTTCAAAAAATGTGTGGTGGCGCGCGGTGTAGCCGACATTGTCTAAATCATTATGCTTGCCGCCAGCTCTTATGCAAGTTTG
Source organism: Candidatus Campylobacter infans (assembly GCA_009827235.1). Taxonomy (GTDB): domain Bacteria; phylum Campylobacterota; class Campylobacteria; order Campylobacterales; family Campylobacteraceae; genus Campylobacter; species Campylobacter infans. The sequence continues at coordinate 118,028 of SPMW01000001.1, forward strand.
GCAACTTGTGCGAATTGGCGGATTTGGGCGCGGAACGGCGCCTGTGAAAATGCTTTTAAACGGCACCATACCAGCATTTGTAAAAAGCAAGCTTGCATCATCTGGGATTAGCGGTGCGCTTGGGATTATCTCATGCCCTTTGCTAGCGAAAAATTCTAAATACGCTTTTCTAACATCCATTTTTAGTCCTTGAAATTTTAAAAGGCGCAATTATAGCCAAAAAATTTTAAAGCGGTGAAATTTTAATTTTGCTTGTTTAAAATTTTAAATTAAGTAGCCAAAATTTTGCTACAATCAAAAAAACAAAAAGGATAAAAATGCCATCTCTAAATTGGATAGGAAAAGATGAAGTAATAAATTACAATCCACCTTCTCACATCTTAAATCAAAAATACACCTTTAATGCTGAAAATAGCGATAATATGATTATAAAAGGCGATAATTTGCTAGCTTTGAAAGCTCTTTTGCCTCGTTTTGAGGGCAAAATTAAATGCATTTATATTGACCCGCCATATAACACCGGAAATGAAAACTGGATATATAATGACAATGTAAATAGCAAAGAGATTAAAAAATGGCTAGGCGAAGTAGTAGGTAAAGACGACCTTTCACGCCACGATAAATGGCTTTGTATGATGTTACCGCGCTTAAAACTACTTCACAGACTTTTAAGCGATGATGGCGTGATTTTTATCTCAATAGATGATAATGAAATGGCGAATTTAAAATTGCTTTGTGATGAAGTGTTTGGGGGGGGGGGAACGCTGTTGCGTGTATTCCTAGATTAACATCAGCGCAGCGCCCAGCACAAGAAAATTTCATTTCATCAAAGCACGATTATCTTATAATTTATGCAAAAAATAAAAATACTTCTTATTTTAATAAAATCATAGAAAGAGACTTAACAAAAATAAGAATTGATAACATTGGTAAATATTTTGACGGCGACAGCAGTCCTATTCTTGCTTCATCAACGCAAGGTTATTCTGTTGGCGGAGATTATGACTTTGAATATAATGGTAAAATGTATAAACCAGTTGATAGTAAGGGTAATAGGCGCAGATGGCTTTGGACTATTGAGCGTATGAAAGCAGCTGCTAAACTTGGAATTCTAGTAGAAACAAAAACTACTTTAAGAGTTAAGAATTATATTGATAAAGAATTCCAAGTTGGCACAAATGTTATGGTTAATAAAAATGAAAATTTGATTGCTACATCATTTGATTTGATGAATTCTAATTTTACAAATGATAAAGGCACAGGCGAAATAGAAAAAATTGGAATTTCAAATTTTACTTTTCCAAAACCACAAAATTTAATAGAATTTTGTATAAAACTTGCAACCAATACAAATTCCATTATCCTAGATAGCTTTGCAGGCTCTGGCACCACCGCTCACGCGGTTTTAGAACTAAACAAAAAAGATGGTGGAAATCGCAAATTTATCCTAGTAGAAATGGAGGATTATGCCGAGAATATAACTGCTGAGCGTGTGCGTAGAGTAATAGATGGTTATGGCAAAGAGCCTAAAACAACTGCTTGCGGTGGTGATTTTAGCTTTTATGAACTTGGAGAGAGATTACTACTAGAAAATGGCAATATAAATGAAAATGTAGCCACAAACAAAATAAAAGAATACATTTATTTTAGCGAGACAAAAGAAAAATACGAACAAAACGATAGCGATTTTTTAGGTGAGTGCAATGGAGTGGCTTATTATTTTATTTATAAAAAAGATGAAATAACCACGCTAGATTTTGAGTATTTAGCAAATATCAAAAAAGCTAGCGCTTATGTGATTTATGCTGATATATGCGTGCTTAGCAATGATACAATGATGAAATATAGCATAACTTTTAAAAAAATTCCAAGAGATATTAAAAAGGTGTAAAATGGAGTTAAAATCATATCAAAAAAAAGCCATAAATGATTTAAAAAGCTATTTAGAGTGCTTAGATAGCTTTGGCATAACAAATGGCTGGCGTAAATACTGGCAAAGCAAAGGCTTAGAAAATGTTAAATACAATGATAATATAAAAGGCGTGCCAAATATTTGCGCCAAAGTCCCAACAGGTGGGGGCAAGACTTTTATAGCGTGTGCTAGCATAAAGCCAATTAGCGATATCGTAGCAAGCTTAGATAAAACCTTTATAATATGGCTAGTGCCAAGCGAAACAATACTTACTCAAACGCTAATAAACTTAAAAAATCCACATCACCCTTATAGAGAGCGTTTAAACGCTGATTTTGGTAGTGATGTAGAAATTTTTAGCTCAAATGATTTACTAACTAAATTAAATAAAATTAATTTAAAAAGCCTAAATATCGCCGTTTTAAGCTTTGCTAGTATAAGAATAAATAATAAAGAGATGCGTAAAATGTATCAACAAAATGGCCATTTGCTTGAATTTGATAGTTTTTTAGATGATAAAGAAAACCTAAAAGATCAAGAAAAATTAAGCGTAATAAATGTAGTAAGAAATTTTAAGCCCATAGTAATAGTAGATGAAAGCCATAACGCAAAGAGTGATTTAAGCATTGAAATGCTTGAAAATTTAAATGCTAGTTTTATTTATGAACTTAGCGCAACGCCAAAAAATAGCTCAAATATAATACACTACACAAACGCCATAGAGTTAAAAAAAGAAAACATGGTAAAACTGCCTATATTTTTATGTAATTTTGCCAATGTAGCAAGCGTTATAGAAGAAGCAATAAACACACAAAACAGATTAGAAGCAATAGCAAAAAACGAAAATGCAAATTTACGGCCAATAGTGTTATTTCAAGCACAAAGTGGAACAAATGAAGAAGCCAACACTTTTGAAAAATTGAAAAACAAATTAATAAATCTTGGCATTAATAAAGAGCAAATAGCCATAAAAACGGCTAAAATCAATGAATTAAACGGAATTGATTTATTAAACAAAGATTGTAACATACGATATATTATTACAATTAACGCTCTTAAAGAAGGCTGGGATTGCCCTTATGCTTATATTTTAGCTAGCATTGCAAATAAAAATTCCACCACAGATGTAGAGCAATTAATAGGCAGAGTATTACGCCAACCAAATTCTAAAAAATACACAAATCAAGAATTAAATGTAAGCTATGTGCTTACTTGCTCTAATGACTTTCACGCAACAGCTAAAAGTGTAATAGCTGGATTAAATGGCGCTGGATTTAGCAAAAATGATTATAGGCAAAAAGATTTTACAGAACTAGATGAAATAATGCAAACACCAAAAGAATTGCCAAATAAAGATATTTTTGAATACACAAATGATAGCGATGAAAATAGTGAGTTTTTATCTGCTGATATTAATGTAGAAAATATCACAAAAAACACACAACTAGATAGCCAAAAAAACGATATCCTTGAAAACGCTAGAAATATAGCTAATGAATACGATAACGAAGTAGAAAAAACTTCATCAAATTTTGATAATTTTGGAGATTTAAAAGTGAATACTAGTAAAATAAAATTTGAAGTGCCAAAACTACCGCAATTTATAAAAATATTGCCTAGTAATTCTACTTTATTTGAAGAAATAAAATATAAGGTGCTAGAAAAAGAGGATTTAGATAAGGATTTTAAGCTAGCAGATAAAGATACGCAAATAAATTTTGAGCTAACACAAAATGATATTTTTGAAATAGATTTAAGCGAGGACGATAATTTACCAAAATACAAAAAAATAAAACCAGGGCAAAACGAATATTTTAAACAATATTTAAAAACCACAAACGATGAAACTAAAATTCGCCAAAGCATAGAGTTAATTTTTGGTAAGATAAGAAAAGATAATGCTTTAAGTGAAAATGATTTAAAAGACTATATAAAGCGCATAGTAAATAATCTAAGCGATGAAAACAAAGCAAAATTACTAGATGAAATAGACGCTTACACAATAAAAATAAAAAATAAAATCAACGAACTAAAAAGTGAGTATAGAGAAAAAATATTTTATGATTTATTAAATAAAGGCAATATCAAAATAGAACAAACTTTTAGTTTTCAGCCAGTGTTACAAGCTCATAAATTAAGCTCTTTGCGCCCTAAATCTTTATATGAAGAAGAAATAGATGATTTAAACTCACTAGAAAACAAAGTGCTAGATGAAATTATACGGCTAGATAATATAAAATGGTGGCATAGAAATACCAAATTTTGTATAAATGCTTTTATTAATCATTACCCAGACTTTATTATTTGCACAAAAAATGAAAATATCATCATGGTAGAAACAAAAGGAGATGATAGAACAAATTATGATAGCCAAATAAAGCTCAAATTAGGCTCTAAATGGGCTGATAAAGCTGGAGATAAGTATTTTTATTTTATGGTATTTGAACATAGCAAGATTGATGGCTCTTTGCTAGTAGATGAATTTATTAATACTCTAAAAGAGTTATAAATAATATTTTAAAATTTTAAAAATAATTAAATAAAATCTATAAAATATTTAGATGATTTTATAGATTTTATTAAAAATTATTTAGTAGTTTTTAATCATAATTTTTTATTTTTATCTGCAAATTTTAAATTTTATTTTTTAAAATTTTTCACTAAATTTTTAGCTTTTTTTGCTAAAAAATTTTTGGATTTTGGCTTGAAGTTTTAGCCATTGATTTAGCTCTAAAATAGGATGTGAGCCGGCGTATTTTTTGCCACCAGGTAAATCTTTGCTGACCCCACCGCGCGCAGCGATTTGTGCAAAATCGCCGATTTTTAAATGCCCTGTGGTGCCACTTTGTCCGCCCATTACGACATTGCGCCCAAGCTTTGTGCTTCCAGCAAGCCCAACTTGTGAAACCAAAACACTGCCAAAGCCCAGCTCGCAATTATGCGCGATTTGGACTAAATTATCCACCTTAGAAAAATCGCCAATGATAGTATCATCAAAAACGCCACGATCAATAGTCGTGCAAGCGCCGATTTCTACATGCTTGCCTAGCACCACACGCCCGTTATGATAAATTTTATAATGCTTGCCATTTTTATCGCTAGCAAAGCCAAAACCATCAGAGCCAATCACGCAATTAGCATTTAAAATACAACAATCATCTATTAAACAATCATTATAAATCACCACATTTGGATGCAAAATACAATCACGCCCGATGCGAACATTATCGCCTATATAAACGCCAGGCATTATCACCGTATTATCGTCTATAAAAACATTTGAGCCGATATGAACATTTGGCATTATTTTAGCACTTGGCGAGATTTGGGCTGGGTGCGTTTCATAAAAAAGTGGCTTGGCAAAATACTGCGATAATATCGCAAAATCTAAATGCGGGTTTTGCGTGATTATAGCGTGGTTTTTAACCCTTTTGGCATCAGTTTCGCGCACCAAAATCGCACTAGCCTCGCAAGTGTCTAAAAATTTTGTATTTTTATCGCTATCACAATATGAAAGCTCGCCGTGCGTGGCATTTTGTAAGGAATTCATAGCAGTAATTTGCAAGTCGTTTTCAATAAGCGGTTTTTTTAATCCTAGTGTTTCATAAATTTTAGATAATTTCATAATTACTCCATCAAAAAATATTGGTTTAAAATTTTAAATAAATTAAGATTTTGTTAGTTTTTAAATATTTTAAGTTTAAAATTTTAAAATTTAGCAACTTTTGCCAGCCCAAAAGTTACTAAAATTTTAAAATTTAGCGCGTTATTCGCACTCCATCATCGCTGAGCCTGAGCGCACGATTTGAATAGGATTGTATTTTTTCATAACCTTAATAAAATTATCAATATGCGCGCTAGAATCGCAAGCCATTATGATTATATTATGCTCATCAGCGTGCGTTATAGTGCCGTTTGCGCTTTTTAAAATCGCATCAAGACCTGCAAAATTTTCATTTAAACTAACCTTAACTAGCACCATTTCGCGCTCTACAAAAATGCCATTATCAATTACTTTATAAGTAGAAATTAATTTGTGGAGTTGTTTGATAATTTGCTCTATTGTGTGCTCATCTCCGCTTGTAACTATTGTAATGCGTGAAAACTCGCTATTTGGCACGGGGGCTACTGTGAGGCTGTCTATATTATACCCGCGACCTGAAAAAAGCCCGCTAATGCGACTAAGCACGCCGTGTTCGTTTAAAACCACTACACTCAAAACTCTTCTCATCGCCTACTCCAAAATCATATTATATATAGCACCGCCAGCTGGCACCATCGGCAATACATTTTCAAATCTATCGATTTTAACCTCAATAATACTGCTTTTATCGCTACTTAGTGCGGTTTTAACAGCAGCACTAAACTCACTTTTAGTTTTCACACTTAATCCTAAAATCCCAAAACCTTGCGCTAAAAGCGTAAAATCTGGCTGAATGCTAAGATCAGTGCTAGAAAAACGCTCTTCATAAAAAATGCTTTGCCACTGCCTTACCATACCTAAAAAATTATTATTTAGCACGATATTTATTACGCGTTTATTAGTAGCACTTAGTGTCATTAGCTCTTGGATATTCATTAAAATACCGCCATCACCGCTAATTGCTACTACGGGGCGCGATTTATCATCTACTGCCCACGCAGCACCCATAGCAGCTGGCAAGCCAAAGCCCATAGTCCCTAGCCCGCCACTAGTTAAGAGCTGGCGGGGATAATTAAATGGGTAAAATTGCGCCACCCACATTTGATGCTGGCCTACATCTGTGGCGATTATGGCATCTTTTGGCAAAATGCGCCCTAGTTCTTCAATTACCCATTGTGGCTTTAATGGCTCGTTTTGCTGGCTATCTTTGTAGCACATAGGATGAAGTTTGTTGTAAATTTTAATTTGCTCGTGCCATGGGCGCAAATTTTCTTGCGCCCAGCTTATTTTTTCATTTATTTGCTCTAAAACGCTTTTTAAATCGCCCACGATAGGATAGTCGGCGTTGATGATTTTACCGATACTTGATGGGTCGATATCTATGTGAATTATCTTAGCTGATTTTGCAAATTCGCTTACATTGCCAGTTACTCTATCATCAAAGCGTGCGCCAAAAGCTATGATTAAATCAGCCTCGCTTATGGCCATATTTGCTGCGTAACTGCCATGCATGCCTACCATGCCAAGATTACAAGGATCGTTTTTTTCTAATACGCCAAGCGCCATTAAGGTTAGCACGGCTGGGATATTTGTTTTTTTAATAAACTCGCGCACCAAATCAGCACTATTTGAGCTAATGGCGCCACCGCCTATATAAGCAATTGGCCTAGTTGCGTTCATTATAGCTTCACAAGCTTTTTTGATTTGGTTTTGATGGCCTTTTAGCGTTGGTTTGTATGTTTGCATGTAGGTGTTTTGCGGGTAGATAAACTCGCCCATTGTAGCGGTTATATCTTTTGGGATATCCACATGAACAGGCCCTGGTCTGCCACTAGATGCTATATAAAAAGCCTCTTTTAAAATTTTTGGTAATTCTGTGATATTTTTAACCAAAAAATTATGCTTGGTGCAAGGGCGTGAAATCCCCACAGCGTCAATTTCTTGAAAGGCATCGGTGCCAACTAATGGCAAGCTTACTTGCCCGCTGATAAGCACGAGCGGGACGCTATCACAATAAGCAGTGGCTAAGCCAGTAACGGCATTTGTAAAGCCTGGCCCGCTTGTAACAAAAGCCACGCCGACCTTGCCACTAGCGCGCGCGTAGCCATCTGCTGCATGCACCGCGCCTTGCTCGTGGCGCGCTAAAACATGGGTAAAATATTTTTGTTTATAAGTTTCATCGTAGATATTTAAAGCAGCGCCACCTGGATAGCCAAAAACAACATCCACGCCTTGGGCTTTTAATGCCTCGCTAATCATTTGCGAGCCGTTTAATTGATCCATTTTCTAACCTTTTTGTAAGCAAAAAATAAGCGCCGATTATATCTTTTTAATGTGAAATTTTGCTTAATTTATGAGCATTTGGGCTTAGTTATGATTTTAAAATTTTAAAAATCAAGCGCGAAATTTAAGCAAATTTCGCTAAGCTTATAAAATTTTTTAAAAAAGGCTTAAAATGAATTATGAAAATCTAAAAAGCTTGCTTTTTAAACTAGACCCAGAATGTGCTCACAATCTAGCTAGCGTGGGTATGAAAATAGCCAAAAATACGCCATTTTTAAATGATTATATTAAAAAAAGTTTTTGCTATGAAAATGAAATTTTAAGTCAAAATTTGCTGGGTTTAAAATTTGCAAATCCGCTAGGAATTGGCGGCGGGTTTGATAAAAATGCGGATTTGATTAAGCCTCTTAGCCTTTTTGGTTTTGGCTTTTTAGAATACGGCACTTTTACGCCAAAAGCGCAATTTGGCAACGAAAAGCCAAGATTGTGGCGCTTGATAGATGAAAAAAGCTTACAAAATGCCATGGGTTTTAATAATAAGGGCGCAAATGCCATTTTAAAACAGGTAAAAAATGCTTATCCATATTCTGTACCAGTTTTTGCAAATATCGGTAAAAACAAGCTTACGCCTAATGATGATGCTTTAAAAGATTATGAAATTTTAGCTCAAAATTTTAGTGAGTTTTGCGATGGTTTTGTGATAAATATTAGCTCGCCAAACACGCCAAATTTGCGCGATTTACAAAGCGAAAGCTTCATTAGCGAGCTTTTTAGCGCATTAAGGGCTAAAAGCTCTCGCCCGCTACTTCTAAAAATCGCGCCAGATATGAGCCCAAGCACTGCTGTGAGGCTTTGTGATTGCGCTATCAATAACGGCGCAAAAGCCCTAATAATCAACAACACAAGCATAGACTACTCCCTAAGCCAAAACGCTAAAAATCGTGGCGGTTTGAGCGGGGAATTAATTAAAGAAAAAAGCCGTGCGCTTTTTAGCGCGGTAGCAAGAGAGCTTTATTCTAAGGCGGTTTTGATTAGCTGTGGTGGCATTAGCGATGCAAAAGATGCATTATGGCGCATAAAACAAGGCGCAAGCTTGCTTGAAATTTTTACCGCTTTCATCTACCAAGGCCCAAGCCTTTGTAAAAATATCAATGAAAACTTAGCGCAAATGCTAAAAGATGAAGGATTTTCAAATATAAGTCAGGCTATCGGGGCAGATATTGCTTAAAATTTTAATCCAATCAAAATCCTAGCGCATTTAAATTTAATTTAATAAAAATTTAAAATCTACCATTAAATCCGCCAAATTTTAATCTTTTAATATTTGGCGAGATTAAAATTTTAATCTTAAAATAAATGCGGATTGCTTTAAAATTTTAATTTTAAAATAAATGTGAAGTGCTTTGAAATTTTAATTTTTATATGATTTAGCGCGCAAATTTTAATTTTTTTCTTAAATTTATTTAAATATTATTTAAAATTTGCGCTAAAAATCTAGTAATTTTTAATCTTTTTTTCTTAATAAATCTATTAAGGCTGCGCGCACATCTTTGCCCTCTAAAATCGCTGCTACTTCGCGCACTATGGGCGTGTAAATATCCTCCCTCCCAGCGATTTGGCGCACCGCAAAGGCTGTGGGTATGCCCTCTACAACCTCTTTTAACTCGCTTATAATCTCATCTTTGTCCTTGCCCTTTGCTAGCAAAAGCCCTGCGCGAAAGTTGCGCGAAAGCGTGCTTGAAGCGGTTAAAAACAAATCCCCCGCCCCGCTTAAACCCAAAAAAGTCTCCTCTTTTGCGCCAAATTTCGCCCCAAAGCGGTGCATTTCGATAAGCCCGCGCGCGATTAAACTTGCCCTTGCGTTGTTGCCAAGCCCTAAGCCTTCGCAAATGCCGCTTGCGATGGCAAGGACATTTTTATACGCCCCGCAAATCTCCGCCCCACGCACATCATCCCCCGCATAAGCCTTGATGAAATCTGGAAAAAAGCCCACAAACTCTTCACAAAGTGTGCGCTCAAAGCCACTCACGCACAAGGCACAAGGCAAACCCTGCATCACCTCAGCCGCAAAGCTCGGACCGCTTAAAACGCAAAAATTGCGCTTATCCACAAAGTCCAAAAAAATCTCATCTAAAAAGCGGCAAGTCGCCGTGTCAATGCCCTTTGAGGCAAGCAAAATTTTTTGCCCTTTGTTTTTAAAATGCTCTTTTAGCCACGCGCTAATGCCTTGTGCAAAGAGCGCAAAAACCAAATACTCGCATTCTAGCGCCTCATCAATGCTTACAAAATTTGGCAAATTTTTTGTGTGCGGCGAAGTGATGAGGCAAGTTTGCTTTTGCGAAAAGGCAAAGTGCAAACCCTGCCCCCATTTCCCCGCTCCGATAACTGCTATGCTCATAGTTTTACCGCTTTTGTGTGAATTTTTTATAATTTATGTTTTTTCTTGAAAAAAATTGAGTTTTTAGCATTTTTGTCCTTAGAAAAGATTTTTTTGTTTAAAATTTATTTTTAAATCATCAATTTTTCTATAAAAGGCATCAAAATTTTTATCTAATTCTTTTTTTCTTGCGATAGAAATTTTAATAAACTCGCTTTCTTTTTCAAAACCTATGAATTTTCGTTTTAGGATATTAGCGGCTATGCCTGTGCTAGAACTCCCGCTAAATGGATCGCAAATAATGGAGTTTTCATTACTAGCCATTAAAAGTAGGCGCACAAGAAGTTTTAATGGTTTTTGTGTAGGGTGCTTGCCACAATTTTTTTCCCAAGGGGCAATGGCAGGAAATGTCCATATATCGCGCATTTGTTTATTATTATTTAATGCTTTTAAAATTTCATAATTAAAAATGTGTTTATGTTTTTGGCTTTTGCGCGCCCAAATTATTTGCTCAGCCGAATGCGTAAGATAGCGACAACTAAAATTAGGCGGTGGATTAGTTTTTTGCCAAGTAATAATATTTAAAATTTTAAAATCAAGCTTTTGGAGCATTGTGCCTAATGAAAAAATATTATGGTAAGTCCCGCTTATTAAAATACTGCCTGTATTTTTTAGAGCTAATTTTGCATTATTTAGCCAGTTAAAATTAAAAGCATCAATATCATCAACGCTTTTATCCCATAAGCCTTTATTAACGCTAACGATTTTACCGCTTTGTATGCTTAGCCCGTCATTTGATAAAAAATATGGCGGATCAGCAAAAATTAAATCAAAACAATCCTTAAAATATGGCAAAAGCGTATTACAATCGCCTTGATAAAGACTAAAAAGCGCATCGTTGCTTATAAAATCAGGCTTCATTTTTTACTTTCAAAATAAAATTTTCTATATTGCTTAGATTATAAATTTCGATACTCTTATAAGCTTGCTCTAATTTATTTTTTGCTTTCAGCCAGCCTTTACCATCGGTTATCCAAATAAACCCGGCTCCACTACATTTGTCAAATCTCAAAGCAAGTTCTTCATAAGATCTGGCTGTTTCATTTAGCTTAGAGCCACCACTTGTATAAAAATTACACTCTACAAAATATGTTTTTGTAGGGTTACAAATAACAAAATCAAATTTTTTTATATCAGTTCCAAAAGTTTGTTTTAAATTTATAAAATCATCTATGCTTACTTGTTCTTTATAATTTAGCTTGGCTTGTTGAAAAATATTCGCAAGCGTTCTTTCCATAGCTTTGCCGCTGCGATTTTTTCTAGCATTGCTATCAAGCCCTACTTCCACACCAAAAACAAAATCATTTAAATCTTTAATTTTTCTATCTGCAAAAATTTCAACCAAACCGCTTTGGCAAATAAAATCATAAATTTTATTAGAATTTGTAAAATAAGATTTTAATTCGCATTCCTTGCCAAGCTCGTTAAATACGATATCTTTTACATCACGCGTGGCTATAAGAATATTTAAACATTCAAAAGCTTTTGGGTAGCTTTTAAAAAGCTTATTGATATTTTCTTTTAACTCGCTTTTATCTTTGCCAAGCAAAAAATTAAGATGGTTTAAGCTTATGCTGATTTCATCTTTATTTTTTAAGCATTTATCCCAAGCAACATAAAATTTTAAATCTCTATTGCTTGTTTTTAAGCTCTTTAAAAACTCATTAAAACAAATTTTATTTTTCATTAGCCAAGTTTTGCTTTCAAAATTTCATTAACCTTTGCAGGGTTAAACGCGCCCTTGCCCTCTTTCATCACCTGTCCTACAAAAAAGCCAAAGAGTTTGTCCTTGCCCGCTTTAAACTCAGCCACTTTGTCCGCATTTGCCGCCAAAACCGCCTCGGCGATCGCGACAATCGCCCCATCATCACTTACTTGTTTAAGCCCAAGTTTTTCTATAATCTCATCTACACTTGCGCTTTGGTTAGTTATTAATTCATCAAGCACCTTTTTAGCGGCATTTGCGCTAATTGTGCCATCTTCAATTCGCCCTAAAAGCTCTATCATTTTTGTGCTATTTACGGGGCTATTTTCTATGGTTACGCCGTTTTTAAGCCTGCCAAGAAGTTCTACACAAAGCCAAGTAACGCATAATTTTGGCGAAATTTTAGCGTTTATTAAATCCTCAAAATAGCGCGCCATTTCATAAGTGCTAATAATCACGCCAGCATCATAAGGCTTTAAGCCTAGCTCGTTTATATAGCGCGTTTTTTTCTCGTCTGGCAATTCTGGCAATTTACTAGCTTCATTCATCAAATCATCAGGCACGACAATAGGCAATAAATCAGGATCTGGAAAATATCGATATTCAGCTGCTTCTTCTTTACTTCGCATAGGTTTTGTGATTAGTTTTGTGGTGTCAAAAAGGCGTGTTTCTTGGACTACTTCACGCTCATAATTGCCATCTTCCCAAGCAGCGATTTGCCTGCTTGCTTCGTATTCAATGGCCTTTTGGATAAAGCGAAATGAGTTGAGATTTTTTATCTCCACGCGCGTATAAAGCTTGTTCTCGCCCTTTGGCCTAATGCTTACATTCACATCGCACCTAAAACTGCCCTCTTGCATATTCGCATCACTGATATTTAAAAAGCGCAAAATGCTGTGAAGTTTTTTAAGATAAGCCACTGCTTCATCGCTATTTCGCATATCTGGTTCGCTGACGATTTCAAGCAGCGGCGTGCCTGAGCGGTTTAAATCCACTAAGCTATGCCCTGCTTCGTGCGTGTTTTTACCGGCATCTTCTTCAAGGTGCGCGCGCGTAATGCCTATGCGTTTTTCATCATTTTCTATATTTATTATTAACTCGCCATTTTCTACTATTGGCACGCTCCATTGCGATATTTGATAAGCCTTTGGTAAATCTGGATAAAAATAATTTTTTCTATCAAATGCTGATTTTTTATTAATTTTAGCATTTATGGCTAGGCCAAAACTAATCGCCTTTTTAAGCGCTTGTTTATTTAAAACAGGCAAGGCACCAGGCAAAGCAAGACAAACAGGGCAAGTGTGAGTATTTGCCTTGGCTCCAAAACTAGTAGAACAAGCGCAAAATATCTTAGTTTTTGTATTTAATTGGCAATGAACTTCAAGTCCTATGATGGTTTCAAACATTTTTACCCCTTTAAGCTAAAAAATGCGCGCATTCTAGCTAAAATACTTTAATTTAGGCTTTTTTAGGGCTTGGAGTTGGTGAAATTTTAAATTAGATTAAAATTTAAGGCTAAATTTTATTTTAAATTCTTAGTCAATTTAAAATTTAAATTAAATTTTAATCTTAAATAAAATTTAAAAGCTAAAAATATAAGTGCTTTTTGATAGTGATTATAAGCTCCCCCCCCCCCTTGCTTTATCATTTACAATAATACTATCATTTAAAATTTGCGCCGCATTTGTGGTATTAAAAAGCAAATCAATTATGCCAAGATATTCAATGAAATTTTTATTTTGCTGAGTGTATGATGGATGGAGCATTTTAAAATATTCTATATTTATATTAGCGTTTTTAAATAAATCTTTTGCCGGCTCTAAATACACCTTTGAACCCTCAGGCGATAGATATTCATCTGCTTTTAAAGCCTTACAAATTTCAAGCAAAAGATTTTCTCTTTTAACAGCTGGCAAGATCAAAGATGAAGCCTTGATTAAAGGTGTTTTAAGTTTTAAAAGCCCAGCAAACTGCTCTATCAAAAAGATATTAAGCTCGCTTAAATTTTCAAAATGAAAAAGCCCAAATTCCAAAATGCTATAAATTTCTTTAAAATTCACACTCTTGCCATAGGCGTGGCGTAGGGTTTTTAAAAGGGTGTTTTTCCACGCTTGTTCATTATTTAGGCGCATATCTTTGATGAGTGTTTGTTGGGGTGCTTTTTGCAAATGCAAGCTTAGCCACTGTTCTTTACCATTTAGTTTGATTTTATTTCTACCTTGCCAACTGCGCCTTTGAAATTGCACGGTGTCAAGAAACACAAAGCTACCTACAAGCTCAATCATCTTAAAATACCCTATCCAAGGGCAAAATGTCGGCTGCATAATGGCGATTTTCATCGAATACGCCCATAAATCACTATATCAGCATCATTTACAAGGCGTTCATCAGCACCCATCACATTTGTGCTTTCATAGCTTAAAACCTTAAAATCATAAAGCCCCAAAAACTCTTGCAAATAGCCCACAAGCTCATACTCTTGATAAAGCGTGTTGATACAGTTAAGTTCGCCTGTGCTTTCATCGCAGTCAAGCAAAAAGCTATTGTGCGCTATCCTTTTTCCAAGCCCATAGCGGTAGTCTTTTATGCCACGCGTTCGCAAGAAAAAAAGCGCATTTTCCTTATAAGCCTTAAATTCTTTCGCGCTTTTTAAAAGGGCTAAAAAGTCCTCTCGCCTTAGGTAATTAACCACATTTGGCACTAAAAAAACATCAGCTTGCACGCCTTTGTGGGCTTTGGCAAAGTCCAAAATGTTTTCCTCAAAAAAGCTAAATTTTTGTGCCTTTAAAATTTCTTTAAAGTTAAATTCAGCATTTTGAATGTTTAGCTGGCTTAAATCCACGCCCAAACACTCCCAGCCATAGCTTGCAAAAAGGCTTAAATTGTTGCCATTCGAGCAAGCGTATTCTAAAACCTTGCCGCATTTTTCGTGTAAATGCTCCTTGAAAAAGAATTTTATCACGGCGTTGTCGGGGAATTTAAGTCCCTTTAAATCTTTATACATTTTTACTCCTTTATTTTATCTTGCCATAAACGATAATATCGCTATCTTTGATGAAAATATTAGCCTTTGAGTTTAAATTTTCGCTTTCTAGCACTTCAAAATCAAACAAATTTAGCTCATCTTGTAAAAGCCTTGTCAGCTCAAACTGCCCATAACACGCACAAAAAAGCCCTTTTTCTCCGCTAAATTCATCATTTTCTAAGATGAAACTGTGATTACCCACCATCTTACCCTTGCCATAGCGATAATCCTTCACACTTCTTGCCCGCACAAAAAAGTGTGAAAATTCACCATTTTCGTAACGGTATAAGCGGTTTTTGCGTAAATTTGATAGCATTTGCCTGCAATCATCTTTGCTTATATAATTTATCACATTTGGCACGAGCAAAACGCTAGCTTCAATGCCTTTATTTTGGGCTACAAACGCTCTCATATCAGCTTGAAAAAATTTAAAATTTTCATATCCAAAAACCTTGTCAAAGTTAAATTTGGCATTTTGCACATTTTCTTCATCAAGCTCGGCGCCTATGCACTCATAGTCATAACCAGCAAAAAGGCTTAAATTATTGCCATTATGCGAGCCAAGTTCAAGCACTTTTTTGTGCGCTAACTCACTTAAATTTGACTTAAAAAACCAACGCACAAGCTCTATATCTGGGTATTTAAAGCCTTTAATGGATTTTAAAATTTGATTTGGCTTAATATTTTCATCTAACATAAAAAAACCTTTTATTAAAATATAAGTTTAATTAAAATTTTATTTTAAAATACAGAATTAATCAGGTGGCATATAGCCTTTTTTGCTTGCTTGTTTGCGTCTTTGCTCCATTTTATAAGCATCATTTAGGCTATCTTCGCTGTCGTATTTAGTGCCAGCTAGAAATTTTTCATAATCTTCAAATTGCCTAGTTTTTATGCCCCAAATAAGTGCGCCAAGAGCAATAAAAGCTAGCAAAATAGAAACCCCAAGCATTAGAGCAATTATTGCGTTCATTTTTGTCCTTTGATTTTTAAAGAGTTTAGCACCACTATTATAGAGCTAGCAGACATCGAAATAGCCGCAAATAGCGGGATTATATAGCCTAGCATTGCTAGCGGGATTGTAAGGGCGTTATAAACCAAACTAAATGCTAAATTTTGCTTAATTGTGCGATATGTGCGCGCACTCAAACGCAAGGCAAAAAGTAGCGCGCTTAATTCATCGCGCAGTAGCACAACATCGCTATTTTCTACGCTAATGCTAGCCCCGCTACCCATACAAATGCCCACATGCGCGCTTTTAAGTGCTGCTATATCATTTATGCCATCGCCCACCATCAAAACAGGCGCTTGCTTTTGTAGTTCTTTGATTTTTTGTGCCTTATCCAAAGGATTAAGCTCGCCATAAAACTCAGCTATTCCAAGCTCCAAGCTAACATTTTTAGCCACTTCTTTTTTATCCCCGCTTAGCATAATGATTTTATAACCCATTTTTTTAAGCTCACAAAGCACGCTTTTTGCATCAGCTCTTAGATTATCGCTTAGGCTAAAATGCGCTACTAAATCTCCATTTATGGCAAAATAATATTGGCTTGTCAAATTATTTATTGTATTAAAATTATTAAAATTTACGGCGTTTTCTTTCATAAATAAAGCAGAGCCGCCTAAGAGTTCTTGGTTTTGAAATTTTGCCTTAATGCCTTGTCCTGCGATATTTTCAACGCTTTTTAGCTCTAAGAGTTTTTCATTTTTAAAATACTCGCATAAAGCTAGGCTAATAGGATGAGTGGAGTTTGAAGCTAGCGAGTAAAGCAAGCTTTTATCAAAAGGTTTAAGCTGAGTGAAATTTTCAACGCTAAGTTTAGCAAGGCTTAGGGTGCCGGTTTTATCAAAGGCGATTATTTTACATTTTGCGAGGCGTTCGATGATATTTGCTTGCCTAAAAATTATGCCCTTTTTTAAAGCTGTGGCAAGGCCGATTAAATTCGCTACTGGCGTAGCAAGGCTTAAAGCGCACGGACACGCGATAATTAGCACACTAACAGCTATCATAATAGCCTTATTTAAACTCGCCCCATTAAAAAGCCAAAGGCTAAAAGTAATAAAACAAAGCAACAAAACAATAAAAGAAAAGCGCGAAGCGATGGTATTTGCAAGCACTTGAATGCGTGGCTTTTTAAAACTAGCATCTTCAAGCAAGCAAATCAAGCGATTTAGCAATGAATGCTCATAATCCTTGCTAGCTTTATAAATCACGCTCCCATCGATACAAAGCGCGCCTGAGCTAATAAAATCATTTTGCCTAAGCAAAACCGGCACGCTCTCGCCATTTATGCTTGAATTATCCACGCTTGCTTGCCCGCTACTTACTACGCCATCAATCCCTGCGCGCTCGCCAGCTCTTAGCATAATCTCATCATCTTGCTTAATCTCGCGCACATTTGTCAGCACAAATTTTAAATTTTTATCACTTCTTGCATAAACTTCATTAACCAATAAAGAACTAAGCCCATCTAAGCTATCAATTGCGCGCTTT
The DNA here is from genome assembly GCA_009827235.1 of Candidatus Campylobacter infans. Taxonomy (GTDB): domain Bacteria; phylum Campylobacterota; class Campylobacteria; order Campylobacterales; family Campylobacteraceae; genus Campylobacter; species Campylobacter infans. The sequence continues at coordinate 135,527 of SPMW01000001.1, forward strand.
TTGCTGATGGTTTCAAAAAATTTACCCACATACACAAAGGTAATAATCATCGCCACAGAATCAAAATAAACCTCACCTTGTTTAATTAGCATTGCATAAACCGAATAAAAATAAGCAAGGCTAGCACCAACTGCCACGCTTAAATCCATACTAACGGATTTTTGTTTAAGGCTTTTATAAGCTGAGCTAAAAAAGGCTGAGCCTGTATAAAAAAGCACCGGACTAGCCAAAACAAACTCACCAAAATGCAAAATATCTTTAATTTTTGCGCTCATACCGCTAAAATATCCGCCATATAAAGCCACCGCAACCCACATTATATTCATAGAACAAACAATGCCTACAAGCATTTTTATATACGCGCTTCGGCGGTTTTGCTCGGCGCGATCGCTAGCTTTTGATGGATCATAGGGCAAAGGATTGTAGCCAATTGCGATTATTTTATTTAAAATTTCAAAAAGACTAATTTGCGAATTATCCCAAACTATCCTAGCTTTATTTGTAGCAGCGTTAATATCAGCTTCAAGCACGCCATCGCTTGTGCTAAGGGCTTTTTCATTTAGCCACACACAAGCACTACAATGAATGCCCTCAATCACTAAATATATCGTGCAAATATCGTTATTTTGTTTTACGAAATTATTAAAAATAGCCTTGGAGCTTTGAGTGCTGATTTGCTCGAATTTTGCTTTGATGTGAGAATCTTTGCCAAGCCTGGTGTAAAACTCATCTAAATTATTTGAGCGCAAAAAAGCATAAACATTCTTACAACCACTACAACAAAACGCGCGATTTTCATCATCTAAGAGTTTTGCGCTATCATTAAACTCGCCCTTACAATGCTCGCAAATAAAACTCATCTCACACCTTTTGCAAAATAGGCGCAATTATAGCAAAATTTTAATTTTTGTAGTTTTTAAATGAGAGCGGTTTTGGCAATTTTAAAAATTGCCAAATTTTAATTTTAAGATCTTGCTACGCCACTTTGTCTTGCTGCTTGTGCTACTGCGTTTGAAATTTGCGTTAAAAGGCGCGGATCAAAAGGGCTAGGTATGATGTATTCGCGCCCAAAACCTACTTGGCGGTGATGGATTAGCTCTAATTCGCGCTTGATATTTTCAGGGATTTGCTCTCTTGCTAGTTTTGCTAGCTCGCTAGCAGCTGCTAGTTTCATTTGCTCGTTTATGGCAGTAGCTTGTGCTATTAGCGCGCCTTTAAAAATATAAGGAAAACCAAGCACATTATTTATTTGGTTTGGTAAATCACTACGCCCTGTGGCGATTATAGCATCGCTTCTGGTGCTTTTGATTAAATCCGGGGCAATCTCAGGATTTGGGTTACTCATCACAAAAATTAGCGGATCTTTTGCCATGCCAGCTATATCATCAGGGCTTAATATATCAGCGCGTGAAAGCCCAAAAACCACATCAGCACCATTTAGCGCGTCTTTATAGCAAGTAATAAAGCGACCTTGCGCTTTTAAGGCGTTAAGATCTACGGCAAACTCGCGCTTATATTCATTTAAATCGGCCCTATCGCTACTAAGCACACCCTTGCTATCAAACATTACTATATCGCTAATACCAAGGCTTCTAGCCATTTTCGCACAAGAAATTGCCGCCCCGCCAGCACCCAAAACTACTAATTTTAAAGATGAAAGTTCTTTATTTGCTAGTTTTGCGCCGTTTATTAGCCCAGCCGTGCAAATTATGGCAGTGCCGTGCTGATCGTCATGCATTATTGGAATGTTTAGTTGTTTTTTTAGCTCGTTTTCTATGTAAAAGCATTCAGGCGCTTTAATATCTTCAAGATTTATCCCGCCAAAAGTAGGCGCTAATGCGCGCACGATATCAACGATTTTTTGCGGATCGCTCTCGTCTAATTCTATATCAAAAGCATCAATGCCAGCAAAGCGTTTAAATAGCACGCTTTTGCCCTCCATCACAGGCTTGCTTGCTAGCGCGCCCAAATTACCCAGACCAAGCACTGCTGTGCCATTTGAAATAACTGCTACTAAATTAGCTTTATTTGTGTATTTATAAGCATCTAAGGGATTTTTTTCTATTTCTAAGCAAGGCTCGGCCACGCCTGGTGAATAAGCCAGACTTAAATCATCTTCGCTAGCTACGCTTGTTTTTATATTTATCTCAGTTTTTCCGCCTATGTGATAGTTTAAGGCCGCAACTTTTAGCTCTTCTTTTGTCATTTTTTATCCTTTTTTTAAATATGTGGGCGTATTTTAAGACTATAAACATTAAATTATTCTTTTAATTTTAATTTTTAAGTAAAATTTAAGTTAAAAAGAGCTTTTCTTGTGTAATTTTGTGGCAAAAATTAAAATTTTAATCCAAAACAGCAGTAAATTTTAAAATTTATTTTAATATTAGTTTAGAATAATCAAGCATTTAAAGCAAAATTTCAAAGCGCGCAAAATTAAAGCGCGCTTAATAAAATTATTTGATTGGCACCTCAAAGCTAATTTGCACCTTAGGCGAGGTTTGTTTGGCGTGTAGGCCTGAGACTATTTTATCAGTGCGGAATGAATCATAAGCTTCTTTTACGCCAAAATCGGTTTCAAGGTCGATTACGCCCGTTGCTACTAGTTTGTCGCCTTTGATTTTATCGCCTTGTATTTCATAATTCATAAGCACATCTTTGCTTTGTTCATTTAGGGTTATGCTCGCTTTTATCGTGCCTTTGCTATCATCGCCATCAACTGATTTTATTTTTGCTTGCACCGAGGTAGCTAGAAATTTTGAAAATAATTTATCGCGCATATTTTTATCTCGCAAGGGATTTTTGTAAGTATCCACGCTTAAAAGATCCACGCTACTTGTAGCGCCTGTTAAAATTTCGCTAATGCTACCTTGTGTTTTTAAAAAGTTAAACTTAACATTTGTAAAGGTCATTGGCACTGCTATTTGTGTTTTGGTTTTGTAGCCTGTGGCAATAACTTTTGTGGCGTTTTCGTCTATGATAGCCGCATTTGCAAAAGTGCTTAAAAAAGCACTAATTACTAATAATTTAGAAGTTTTTTTCATGATTTATCCTTATTTGAAATTTTAAATTCGCGGATTTTATTATAATTTGCTTTAACAATGCTTAATTTATGTGATTTTTTCACATTATTTTAAAATTTGTGCTTAATTTTAGCCAGCCATTCGCTTAGGGTTTTTTCAAAAGCTATTTGCTTGCTTTGATAAAAAGATAAATTTTTTAACTCTTTTGGCAAATAATCTTGCTCTACCCAGCCACCAAAATCATGTGGATAAAGGTAATTTTTTATTTGCGTATCGTGGTTGATTAAATACGGCGGGATTTTGTGATTTTGGTTTTCTTTAACAAATTTTAAAGCTTGCTTAATGGCTAGATATGAAGCGTTAGATTTTGGCGAACTGCTTAGATAAATTAGGCATTGGGCTAAAATTATGCTAGCTTCTGGCATACCGATTTTGCTTACTGCTTGCATTGTGCTAACTGCTAAATTTAGCGCATTTGGGTTGGCATTGCTTATATCTTCGCTAGCAAAAATCACAAAACGCCTAGCCACAAAAGCCGCGTCCTCTCCCGCATTTAATAACCTAGCCAAATAATAAAGCCCCGCATCAATATCGCTGCCACGCATTGATTTAATTAAGGCTGAAATCAGCTCATAATGGCAATCCTTGCTATTTACGCCCTCGCCTTGATAGCTTTGGCGCAATGTTTTTAGCGTGTTTAAGCTAATGTGCTTATTTAAAATTAAAGCATAATCTAGCAAATTTAAAAGCGACCTAGCATCGCCAGAGCTTGAATTGATTAAATAATCTTGCGCGTCATCATCAATGCTAAAATCAAGCTTGGATTTAATTTTATTTATTAAAATTTCTAAATCTTGCGCGCTTAAATGCTTAAACTCAAAAACCATCACGCGCGATCTTATGCCACTAGTTACACTAAATTTTGGATTTTGCGTGCTTGCGCCCATTAGCACGCATTCGCCATTTTCTATTGGCACTAAAAGCGCGTCTTGCTGGGTTTTATTTAAGCGGTGAAACTCATCTATGAAAATTAAAGGCATAAAAAGTCCGCTGTTTGAGAGAATTTTGCGAATTTCATCCAGTTTTAGATTGCTTGCATCAAAGCTGTAAAACTCATAATTTTTTTGCGTGGCAATTAGCTTTGCTAGCGTGGTTTTGCCACATCCTGGCGGGCCAAAAAACAAGCTGTGTGGGATTTTATCAGCCTTGATAAAGGCTTTAAAAGCGTTTATGATTTCTTTTTGCCCTACAATTTCGTCTAAGCTTTTTGGGGCAAAGGTGCGCGCTAAATCCATATTTATCCTTAAAATTTCTAAAATTATAACCTAAAACAACATTAAATAAAATTTAAAATTTTAAATAATTTTGTTTTATTAAGAGATTGTTTTTTTTTTTTTTGTTAAAATGGGCGCAATTTGTGGCTTAAATTTTATGCTACAATTAAAAAAAACACAATGGCAATTTTATGTATGAATTAATCAAAACCTTATACCCAATATACCGCAGTATTACTGGCGAGGGCTTGCGCAAGAGTTTAAAAATCATTAATGAAGCTTTAAATAATGAATTAGAGCTAAAAAGCATTAAAAGTGGCACAAAAGTTTATGACTGGGAAATCCCTGCTGAATACAATATAAAAGATGCTTATATAATCACGCCAGATGGGGATAAAATTTGCGATTTTAAAAAGCACAATTTACATCTTTTAGGATACAGCCACGCCATCGATAAAACAATTAGCCTAAAAGAATTACAAGAGCATCTTTATAGCGAGCCAAAGCGAAGAGATATCATTCCTTATGCATTTAGCTATTATCAAAGGCGCTGGGGCTTTTGCCTTAGTCAAAATCAAAGAGATAGTTTAAAAGATGGGGATTATAAGGTTTTTATTGATAGCAGTTTTGATGAAAATGGCGTGCTAAATTACGCGCAAGGCTATTTGCCAGCTACAATAAACACAAAAGATGAAATTTTAATCTCTACTTACATTTGCCATCCACAAATGTGTAATAACGAACTAAGCGGGCCTGCTGTTTTTGTTGAAATTTACAAATGGCTAAAATCCTTAAAATATCGCAAATATAATTTTAGATTTGTGATCGCACCTGAAACCATCGGCGCGATAGCTTATATTTTTGAAAATTTTAATGATTTAAAAAAGCATTGTAAGGGTGGTTTTGTGCTTTCTTGCCTTGGCGATGATGGCGATTATAGCGTGATTTTACCGCCAGATGAAACAGCTTTTAGCGCAAAGGCCGCGCTAAATGTTATTAAGCGTTATCAAAACGCTAAAATTTATTCATTTTTAGCTCGTGGTAGTGATGAGCGCCAATACAACACCCCAGCTTTAAATCTTGGCGTTGCTACGTTGTGTAGGACGGCTTTTGGCGCTTTTAAGCAGTATCATTGTAGTGATGATGATTTAAATTTTATTAGTCAAAAAGGCTTAGAGGGCGGTTTGGATTTTGTTAAATCTTGTATTATGGCCTTACAAATAAATGAAGTTTTTAAGCCAAATTTTATTTGTGAGCCTCATCTTGGTAAATATAATTTAACGCCTACTTTAAATGTGCGTTCGCAGCCTACAAACATGTTGCCTAGGCATTTTTTAGCTTATTGCGATGGGGCAAGAGATGTTTTAGATATCGCAAATATTATAGGTTGTAAGGCTAGCGAGCTAGAAGATATTATTAAAATTTGCCTAGAAAATAATTTAATTATAAAAGGCTAAAAATGCAATTATTTCAAAATAAAAATCAAATAATCACAAGCGATGACTTTAAGCTAGCCTTAAAAGAACTTGGCATAAATAAAGGCGATATGCTTTGTGTGCATACTAATTTTACGCAATTTGGCAAGATTTTGCCTAAAAAAGACGAGTTTTTACACGAAATTAAAGAAATTTTATGCGATTTAATCGGTCAAGATGGCACTTTAATAATCCCTACTTTTACTTATAGTTTTTGTAAAAATTTAGTTTTTGATAAGAAAAATAGCAAGGGCGTGGTTGGAGTTTTTGGCGAATATTTTAGGCATTTAGATGGAGTGTGGCGCACGAATGATCCGATTTTTTCTTTGGCTGTTTTTGGGGCAAAACAAGCTGAGTTTAAAAAAGACTTTTCAAGTTGTTTTGGCAAGGATTCTGCTTTTGAAATTTTAAATGCTAATGGGGCAAAATTTTTAATGATAGGGCTTGAAAATGGTGATAGTTTTACTTATAATATCCACATCGAGCAATGCTCTAATGTTTCGTATAGATATTTAAAGCCTTTTTCTGGCAAGATAATCGATGAAACGGGCAAAAGCCATGATGCTAGCATTTTGTATTTTGTAAGAGATTTAGAGCTTAATCCCTTGATAGATCACCAAAAAAGATTAGAGTTTTTATTAAAATTTAA
>SPMW01000002.1 GCA_009827235.1 Candidatus Campylobacter infans
GCCAAAACACCTAAAATTACGATCACGAAGATCAACTCAATCATAGTAAAGCCTTTTTTCATGCTTTTCTCCTTTAAAATAACTCCTAGCTTTAAAATACCTAGCTTTTAAAGCTAGTGGCTGAAATATTAGTAGCTTTTAGCTTAGCTTAAACTTAAATTAAAGAAAATTTTTTTTAATTTAACAAATAAAATTAGCTCTAATAACGAATACATCATAATAAAAAGCGAAATTTTATAATTTAATGATTATTAAATATTATTAAAATTTTAAGTATTTTGTGGCGTAAAAATAAATTTGACTTATTTATGAAAAAATCTTATACTTATTCTAAACTTAATTTTTGGAGATATTATGCAAGTAAGACTTAATAAATTGGGCAATTCTATGGTGATTAGAGTTCCAAATTTGCTTATAAAACAGCTAAATTTAAAAGAAAACACCCCCTTAAACCTTAGCATAGTAAAAAATAAGCTTATAGTAGAAAAAAGCAAAGATGAAATGGTTATTTTATGCGAAAAAATCACAGATGAAAATCTAAATATCTACGATGATTTTTCAAAGGTAGGCAAAGAATGGTAAAAGATTATATCCCACAAAAAGGGCATATTGTATGGATAGATTTTAACCCACACAAAGGTAGCGAACAAGCTGGCAAAAGACCAGCACTTGTGCTAAGTCCTGCGATTTATAATCAAAAAACTGGACTTTGTTTGGTTGTGCCAATAACAACGCAAGAAAAGGGCTATCCTTTTGAAAAAACCATAAAAACAAATGTGTTAAGTGGTGTGGTTTTATGTGATCAAATTAAAAATTTTGATTATAAGGCTAGAAATTTTAGCTATGCAGATAAGCTAAATTCTAAAAGTTTTAATGAAATAATAGATTTTATAACTAGTGTTGTGATAACTAAAATATAAAATAATCAATAAAAAATAACTTGAAATTTTATAAAGAAAAATAAAAAAATAATTGAAATTTTAAAAGGCAAGGACGCCAAATCCTTGCCTAAATAATAGCATTTTAGCAGATTACATCATACCGCCCATGCCACCCATACCGCCCATATCTGGCATTGCTGGCATTGCTGGTTTTTCTTCTTTTATATCGCTTACGGTAGCTTCTGTGGTGATAAGCAAGCTAGCCACGCTTACAGCATTTTGTAAGGCAATGCGCTCAACTTTTACAGGATCGATAATGCCTGATTTAAACATATCCGTTAGCTCGCCTTTGCTAGCATCAAAGCCTTCGTGTTCGCTGGAATTTTCAACCTTATCGGCTACTACGCCCGCATCAAAGCCAGCGTTTTGGGCTATTTGGCGAAGTGGGGCAAAAAGCGCGCGTTTTACGATCTCTGCGCCGATTTGCTCATCGCCTTTTAGGCTATTTTTTACTTTTTTAGCTGCTTTGATTAGAGCTGCGCCACCGCCTATTACTATGCCTTCTTCAACTGCTGCTTTTGTAGCATTTAGGGCATCTTCTACGCGGTCTTTTCGCTCTTTCATTTCGGTTTCTGTGGCTGCGCCTACTTTTATTACTGCTACGCCACCGCTTAGCTTGGCTAGGCGTTCTTGGAGTTTTTCTTTATCATAGTCGCTTGTGCTTTCAGCAATTTGTGCTTTTATTTGGGTTATGCGAGCGTCTATGTCTTTTTTAGTGCCTGCGCCACCTACTATTGTGGTGTTGTCTTTGTCTATTACTACTCTATCTGCCTTGCCTAAATCATCTAAACTTGCGCTTTCAAGCGTGCGTCCTAGCTCTTCGCTAATTACTGCTCCGCCTGTTAAAATAGCGATATCTTCAAGCATTGCTTTACGGCGATCGCCAAATCCTGGTGCTTTAACGGCTGAGATATTTAGCACGCCACGAAGTTTATTTACTACAAGAGTGGCTAATGCTTCGCCTTCTATATCTTCTGCGATTATTAAAAGTGGCTTGCCTGTTTTTTGAACTTGCTCTAAAACAGGTAATAAATCTTTAAGATTTGTAATTTTTTTATCAAATAATAAAATTAAGGTATTGCTTAGCTCAACTTGCATTTTTTCAGCGTTTGTGATGAAATAAGGGCTTAGATAACCGCGGTCAAATTGCATACCCTCAACTACTATCAATTCATCGCTAATGCTTTTAGCTTCTTCAACGGTGATTACGCCATCTTTGCCTACTTTTTCCATAGCATCGGCTATCAAATCGCCAATGGCACTTTCGCTATTTGCTGAAATAGTCGCTACTTGGGCTATTTCTTTTTTGCCTGCTACTTTTTTGGCTTGTTTTTTTAGCTCGGCGATGATATCGGCTGAGTATTTATCCATACCGCGTTTTACTTCGATAGGATTTGCGCCTGCTGTGATGTTACGCAAGCCCTCTTTAAATATCGCGTGAGCTAGCACGGTGGCTGTTGTGGTGCCATCGCCTGCTTGGTCGTTTGTTTTGCTAGCAACTTCACGCACTAAACCTGCGCCCATATTTTCTAGGGTGTCTTTTAGCTCTATTTCTTTTGCTACGCTTACGCCGTCTTTTGTGATGCTTGGCGCGCCAAAGCTTTTTTGGATTAGCACATTGCGACCGCGTGGTCCCATAGTTACTTTTACCGCATCATTTAGTTTTTTAACGCCTGAGTATAATTTATTTCTAGCGTCATCTGAAAAAAAGATTTCTTTTGCCATTTTTTACTCCTTTTGTAAATTTGAATTATTTTAAAATGCCTAGCACATCATCTGTGTTTAGCACTAAAAAGGTCTTGCCATCAATTGTGATTTCTGAACCTGAATACTTAGCAAATACGATTTTATCGCCTTCTTTTATGCCTTCTGCTTCTTTGCTTATGGCTATTACCTTGCCACTCATTGGCTTTTCTTTGCTTGCGTTGTCTGGTATGATAATACCTGTGGCTGTTGTAGTCGCTTCTTCTTCGCGCTCGACTAATACGCGTTTTCCAAGTGGTTGGAATTTCATGTTGATCCTTTCGGTTAAGATGTAGTTTAAAATTAGCACTCGTAAGAATTGAGTGCTGAAAATATAACAAAAAATTTTAATAAAAGTCAAGGAATTTAAGAAAATTTATAAAAATTTTTATTTAAGTTTAGCCAAAGTGGCTCAATTTATATGAGTTTAACGCTATAAGATAAAATTTTTAAAGGCAAATTTTAAAATTCTAATTTATTTTAAAATTTACAATTTACCTTAAAATTTTAAAGCCAAATTTTAAAATTTGCTAGGTTAAAGCTAGGTTTTAAAGGCTGGCGGTGATTTGGCCTATTAAGTTTGGCGCCAAAAACTCGCTAATTTGGCACTCATAAATCCCGCCTGCTTTTAAATCCAAAATCTGGCTATCGTTGATTAAAATTTCGCCATCAATTTCTCTATCCCATTCTAAAAGCTTGGCTCCATAAAAAAACTCGCCCTCGCTTGAAGGGCCATTTAATGCGATTTTAACGCGTTTGCCTAGTAGGTTTTTAAAGCTAGTTTGTGTGGCTTTTTGGGTGATTTTTGAAATGCTTTTTAATCGCGCGTTTATTGTTTTTGTTGGGAGTTGAGGCATATCATAAGCTGGGGTGTCGTTTTCGCGCGAATACGCAAAGGCGGTGATTCTATCAAAATTAAAACTTTCTAAAAACTCGCAAAGCTCGTTAAAATCGGCCTGGCTTTCGCCTGGGTGGCCTACTATCACGCCTGTTCTTAAAAAGCTATTTTTGATGGCGCGCATTTGAGCTAATAACGATTTTATCGTGCTTTGTGAGCTGTTACGGCGCATAATTTTTAGCATATTGGCGCTAATGTGTTGGATTGGCATATCAAAATAATTCGCAAAAACCTTGCTTTGTGCGATGCGTTCGATTAACTCAGGGCTTGTGGAGCTTGGGTAAAGATATAAAATTCTTGCTATCTTTACGCCTGGAATGCGCTCTATTTCATCAATCAAGCTAATTAGTCCGTTTTTTTGTCCTTGATCAAGCAAATACGAGCTAGTATCTTGCCCTATAAAGCTAAAATCATAATATCCGCGTTTTACTAAATTTTTTACTTCGATGATTATATCATCAAGCGCGCGCGATTTTAGCCTGCCTTTAAAGCTAGGTATGGCGCAAAAGGCGCATTTTTGATTACAGCCTTCTGAAATTTTAATAAAAGCGTGGTAATTTGAGCCAGTAATTACGCGTTCATCACGCGTTTGTAAAAATGTAGGCGCGCTAAAATCGCTATTTTGGCGTTTTGCTATTAATTCATCGATCTTAGCGTAATCTCCCACGCCAGCAAATAAATCCACCTCAGGCAAGGTGGCCATTAGCTCTTTTGCGTAGCGTTGCATCAAGCAGCCTGTAACTATAAGCAAAGCACCATTTTTACGCATTTGATCTAGTTCTAAAATAGCTCTAATGCTTTCTTGCTTTGCGCTTTGGATAAAACCGCAAGTGTTTATGATGATAACATCGGCCTTGCTGGCATCATCGATGATTTTATAATTTTTTAAGCGACCTAGCATTATTTCGCTATCGACTAAGTTTTTATTACAGCCAAGCGACATTAAATAAAGTGTTTGCATTTTATACCCAAATATTATCAATTAAGCGCGTTTTGCCAACGCGCACAGCAAGCAAGATTAAAGTATTATCAAGCACCACATTATCGCGCGCGATTAAATTTTTATCTGTGATGGCGATATAATCAATTTCAAGCGGTTCTAAAATTTCTTTCATAGCCTTTTTAATTTCAGCGCTTGAAAGCGTGCCTAAATCTATTAAAGATTTTGCTTTTTTAAGCGCGCGAGAAAGTTTTAAGGCTTCTAAAAGCTCGGCTTCATTTAAATATGCATTACGGCTTGAAATAGCTAATCCATCGGCCTCGCGCACGATTTGGCAAGCCTTAATTTCAATATCTATGAAAAAATCTTTTACCATTTTTTGAACTATTAATAATTGCTGTGCGTCTTTTTGGCCAAAATATGCGCGTTGTGGTTTGATTAAATTAAAAAATTTATTTAAAACCCTGCATACTCCATCAAAATGCCCGGGGCGAATTTGACCCTCTAACACGCTAGCAAGTTCTTTTGGCGCAGATATTAAAGTATCATCACCACTATAAAACTCATCTTCGCTAGGCAAAAAACAAGCACTTGCCCCACAACCTTTTGCCATTGCTAAATCGGCTTGCTCTTTGCGCGGGTATTGCGTGTAATCCTCGCCAGCTAAAAACTGCTTAGGATTTACAAAAATGCTTACAATTACGGCTGAGTTTTCGCTTGTGGCTTTTTGGATTAGGCTTGCGTGGCCATTATGTAATGCGCCCATTGTAGGCACAAAACCTATATCATTTGTATTTAGGGCTTTGCGCCAGGCTTTAAGCTCTTGAATTGTTCTTAAAATTTGCATATTTAGACCTTAGAATTTGCGCCTTAAAAAAAGCGCCTTTTGAATAAAGCGCGCAATTCTAGCATAAAATTAGATAATCTTAAAAATTCTTTTGTTATAATGCGCGCTTTATTTTATAAATTTTGGATTAAAAACTTGGATAATTACGAATATAGCGAACTTTTAAAAAGCTTAGAAAATAAAATTTTAAACATCGCAAATATTATAAAGCCAGATAGCCTAAATGCTAGATTAAATGAAATAGCCACGCTTGAAAGCGATATGGCATTTTGGAGTGATGCGCAAAAAAGCGGAGCAATACAAAAAGAAAAAGTTAAAATTTCAAGGATCTTAGATAAGTTTATGCTAGCAAAAACAGCCCAAAAAGATGCTAAGGATTTATATGAGCTAGCTTTAAGTGAAAATGATCAAAGCACGATAAATGCGCTTTTTGATGATGCAAGCGAGCTAGAAAATAAAATTAGCGAACTTGAAATTTCACTTATGCTAAGTGGAGAAAATGACGATAAAAACGCAATTATTAGCATTCATCCAGGAGCTGGCGGGATTGAGAGCAATGACTGGGCGAGTATGCTTTATAGAATGTATTTGCGTTTTTGCGAGAGAGAGGGCTTTAAGGTAGAAACGCTTGATTTTCAAGAAGGCGATGAGGCCGGGCTTAAAGATGTTAGTTTTATCGTGCATGGAGAAAATGCTTATGGATATTTAAAGGCTGAAAACGGCATTCATAGGCTAATTCGCGTTAGTCCTTTTGATAGCGCAGGGCGTAGGCACACGAGCTTTTCAAGCGTTATGGTAAGCCCTGAGCTAGATGATAATATTGAAATAGAGCTTGAAGAAAAGGATTTGCGCTATGATTATTACCGCGCAAGTGGCGCTGGCGGACAGCATGTAAATAAAACAGATAGCGCAGTGCGTATCACGCACGCTCCAAGCGGGATTGTCGTTCAATGCCAAAACGACAGAAGTCAGCACAAAAACAAAGCCACAGCGTTGAAAATGCTAAAATCAAGGCTATATGAATTAGAGCAAATGAAAATGCAAGAAGCTAGCGCAAATATCGAAAAAAGCGATATAGGCTGGGGACATCAAATAAGAAATTATGTGCTTTTTCCATTTCAGCAAGTTAAGGATTTGCGCAGCAACAAAACATACAGCCAAACAGCTGCCATTTTAGATGGCGATATCAAAAAAATCATAGAAGATGTGCTAATTGCACAAAAATCAAAATAACCAAACTTAAAGGAGAAAAAATGCATTACACACCAATTTTAGTTAGCCTAGGGCTTACACCAAATGAGGCTTTAAAAGATCAAGTTCGCCGTTGCGTAGAAGATAATGGCCTTAGCGTGCCAGATCTTGATAAATTAGCCGCGCTAAATGATGAAATAAAAATCTATCACGGCTATGTGGCTTTATCAAATAGTGAGGATGTGTTTAAGATTAAATGCGATTCTAGCGATCCTACAATGCTTAAAGATTTTAATGTAACGGTATATAACTGGGCCCAAGATAATAATTTCAAGCTTAAAAAAATCGATGGCAAAGAGGTTTATTATTTAACAGGGAAAGATGAATAATGCGCGCTTTGAAAGTTTTTTTTACAATTTTAATGCTTGGAGTTTTGCTAAGTGCTTGTAATAAAAATCCAAAACCTAGCAAACCTACAAATGAAGCCGAGTATAAAGATTCGCACACGCAAGAATTAGAAAAAAAGCTTGATGAATACGATGCACTTTGCGTTCAAGGCAAAGAAAACATCAACGCTTGCGTTCAAGTGGCTGAAATTTTATATGATTTGGAGCGTTACAATGACGCCGCTCACGCCTATAATCAAATATGCGTAGCAGCTCAGCACATACCAGCTTGCTTAAAACTAGCAAAAATGCTTGAAAATGGCATAGGCGTGCCAAAAGACCGTGAAGCTGCTCAAAGCATTTACCGCACGGCTTGTTATAGAGGTGATAAGCCAAGTTGTAAAAAAGTAAAAGAGTAAAATTTATCCAGTGCGTGTTATTTCGCACTGGCTTGGTAAATTTTAAAATTTCATAATTTTTCTTCGTTAAAATTTCTAGCTTAATATTTAAAACTTAATTTATTCAAAATTTCAAGCCAAAATTATTTAATTTTGATAATCTCTAAAACAAAATTTTACGATAAAGCAAGCAAAAAATTAAAGAAATTTTAATGTTATAAACTTTTTGCTTGCTAAATTAAAATTTAAAAATCAAATCAAAATTGAATAAAATTTTAAATTACTTTAAAAGTAATTAAGCTAAAATACGCTTTCAATTTTACCATTTAAGGATTTATTATGAAGCTTAATTTAAGTGCTAAGATTACAGCTTGCGCTGCTAGCATTGTGGCTATTATTTTGGTGGTGTTAGTTACGCTTATGTATCGTAGCTCAGCTCAAAATTCAAAAACTCTCTTTACAGAGTTTCAAACTCTTGCCGTTGAGGGCGCGTTTGTTACGGTAGATACTACCATCAAAGAAACTCAAAATCGCGCACAAAATATGGCAAATATCATCTCAAAAATCGCTTATGACGATGATAATATAAAAAACACAATGACTAGACTTCAAAGCGTTACTGGATATTCGATGTTTAGAGTGGTTTTTGAAGATGGCAGGCATTTTGCTAGCGAGTTTAACCAAAATGGCGTAGCCACGACTTATGAAGGTAATGAATCAGAAAATATTTTAGAGCGTAAATGGTATCAAAAGGTAAAAGTTGATCCAAAAGCAACTATAATGCCTGTGCGTTCGGATTTTTCAGGGCATTTGCAAGGAAAATATATAGCTGATGTTGCAGCGCCGATTATTAGAGATGGTAAATTCATCGGCGTGTTAGATATTAAGCTTGATACTGGAATTTTTCAAAAACGCCTTAAAACATTCAAAAACGATCAAATGCCATCGCTTAATATATTTATAACTGATATAAATGCTGGCAATAGGATTTTTTCACATGAAGATGCCGCCATAATCAAAGCTGGCACAAGCGGTACTAGTAAAGAGGCGTTAGATAAGCTTTTAGCAAGTGGGGCAAAAGAAGGAATAATCACTTACAAAGACACACAAGGTAGTGTGCGCAATGGCTTTTTTAGGGTTTCATCTTATGGCTGGGTTATAGTAGCGGCATCAAGATTATCAGATATTGAGAGTAAATTAAATAAAGATTTGGTTTTTGCCATAGGTGTGTTGGTTATTTGTACGCTAGTAGGTATTGTGATTTTAGCCTTTGTTATAAAATATTTTATCTCTCCGCTCGCTGGCGTTCAAAAACGATTAATTGGTGCTTTTAAATATGTAAATTACGAAACAAAAGAGCTTAAATTGATAGAAAATATAAAAGGCGATGACGAAATAGCCCAAATGTCAAGGCTAATAAATGAAAACTTAATCCGCACAAAAGAAACAATCGATAAAGATGTTTTGGCTGTGAAAAATACAGTTGAAGTGGTCAAAAATGTAGAAAATGGCGATATGACAAGTCGCATTAGCGAAAACCCAGGCAATCCGCTACTTTCAGAGCTTAAAACTAACTTCAACCGCTTGCTTGATGTGCTAAGCATAAAAATCGGCAACGATATGAATAAAATTTCAGCCTTATTTAATGAATACACTAAATTAGATTTTCGCAATAGAATAGACAATGCAAGTGGCGAAGTAGAAAAGGTTACAAATATTTTAGGCGAAGAAATAGTTAAAATGCTTAAAACTTCATCAGAATTTGCTAGCCAGCTAAAAGAGCAAAGCGATGAATTAAACAAAAAGGTAAATGAGCTAACAAAAAGCGCAAAAACCCAAGCTGAGCTTTTACATACTTCTGTAAATGCGCTTGAAAATATCAACCAAACAATGCAAGGTCTAAGCCAAAAAACAGCTGAGGTAACCACACAAAGTCAAGATATTAAAAGCGTTACTGGCATTATCCGCGATATAGCCGATCAAATAAATCTTTTAGCGCTAAATGCGGCTATCGAAGCAGCAAGAGCTGGCGAGCATGGGCGTGGGTTTGCCGTGGTAGCAGATGAGGTTCGCAACCTAGCTGAAAAAACGCAAAAATCCCTAGCTGAGATTGAAACAAATACAAATATTTTAGTTCAAAGCATTGCTGATATGAGTAATTCTGTAACGGATTCAGCGCACGATATAGAGCGCATAAATGAAAATGTATCGAACATACAAGTAGGCACAGAAGAAAACTCTAACATCGCAGTCGCATCAGCTACAATCGCTGAAAATGTAAATAAAATCGCCCAAGATATAATGGACGATGCAAATAAAAAGAAATTTTAATTCAAAAAGTTGCGCGCCTTAAATTTTGAAATTTAAGCTTTTAGGCGCGGGATTTTATTTGATTTATAAATTTAAATGGCTTTAAGCGCGGATTAAATTAAGCGCGCTTAATTAGCCTTGCTTGCTAAAATCTTTCATACCAAATTTTAACCATTTATCGCTTGCGAAAATATAGCTCATCCACGCTGTTTGGATTATTTGCGAGATTAGCATTGCCCCAAAAACTCCCCTAGCATCGCCCCAAACAAAATGCGCTAAAATAATTGCTAAGGGAATTCTCACTAACCAGTAAGTCCCGCTAAAAACAAAAAGATTATATCTTGCTGCCCCAGCACCCACCATCACGCCAGCAAAAACCGTAGAAGCGATAGAAAATGGCGTGCTAATAAAATTATAAGCCAAATAAGAAGCTGAGTAAAAAATAACGCTTTTATCATTGCTTAAAAGCGCGCTTAGCTCAGTTCTAAAAGGAAAAAGCAAGATAGCTAAAATGCTCATCAAAACAGCAGCTGAGCCAACAAGCCATAAGCTAACGCGCCTTGCTACGCTAAAATCGCCCTTGCCAACGCAATTACCCACAAGCACCGCAGCGCTCATATTAAAAGCCGTAGCCGCCGTAAATAAAAAACTCTCAATCCTATTGCCAACAGCAAACCCAGCAAGTGCGGCGCTTTGGTCTATTGGCGTGCTAGCAACGATGGCAAAAAGAGTTAAATTACCGCCTTGCCAAATCAAGCTATTTGCGCCTGAGTTTAACGCTACGCTAAAAAGATAAGGCAGGGCTTTTTTAAGCCAAATACTGCGCGCAAAAAGCCATAAAAAGCCTTTTTTGTTTATTTTTAAAAAGCCAAATTTTAAAAGCAAAATCAAGCAAAGCGCGCAACCAAGCACATTTGTAGCTACATTTGCAAAACCAATCCCGCTAAATCCTAGCTTGCTAAATCCAAAATACCCAAAAGCTAGTCCAGTGCATAAAAACACATTTAGCGCGCTAATGCAAGCACTTATAAAAAGCGGAGTTATCACATCGCCAAAACAGCGAAAAATCACCATCGCGCCTTGATAAATAAAAGCGCACGGCATAGCAAAAATCATTATCTCCCAAAGGCTGTGGGCTATTTGTTTGGCTTCATTTGGCACGGCTAAAAGCTCAAAAATCCCATCTTTAAAAACCAAGCCTAAAAAGCCAAGAAGCGTGCCTAAAATAAAATTTAACGCCAAAGAAATATTTACATAAAGCCTAGCTCTAAAAAATCTATTAGCACCCATTGATTGTGAAATAACAGCAGTTGCGCCCGCATTTAAGGCTATACAAAAGGCATTTAAAAAAAATATCACTTGCATTACAAGCCCAAGTGCGGCTTGTGTTTGTGCGTCCATTTTGCCAGCTACCCAAAGTGGCGCGATATTTGTGATAAAGAGCAAATACATCATTAAAATTTGTGGCCAAACTAGCCCGAAAATAGCGCGTTTTGAAGTAGAAAGAGTAGTTTTAATCATTCTTTTAGCTCTTTTAGCTTTTATAAATTAAAATTTAATTAGCTTTTTAAATTTTAAAATTTAACGCAGGTTTTAAAATTTTAAAATTTATTTATAAAATTTTTAAATTAAGAGAAATTTTTTATTGTTTTGGCTATGTTTTCTATAATCCACTCTGGCGTGCTTGCCCCTGCTGTAATGCCACAAAGTTTTTTGTTTATAAACCATTGTTTTTGTAATTCATCGGCGTTTTCTATGTGATAGCTATCTTTACAAAGCGATTTGGAGATTAAAAAGAGTTGTTTTGTATTTGAGCTATTTTTACCGCCAATTACTATCATTATATCAGCGCGTCTAGCTAGCTCTTCTGCTGCTTCTTGGTTTTCAAGCGTGGCGTTGCAAATTGTATTAAATACGCGCACTTCTTTTGCGCGTTTCATTAAATAAACCACCAAGGCACTATATTTTTCTATTTTTTTGGTGGTTTGAGAGATTAGGGCGATTTTATTTGATAGCTTGATATTTTCAAGTTCATCTGTGCTAAGGACGATATGGACGCGGTTTGTAGCGTAGCTTGCCACGCTTTTAGCCTCAGGATGCTCTTTATCGCCAAAATACACTATTTCATAGCCAGCAGCGCTCATATCAGCGGCGATTTTTTGAGGTTTGGTTACAAAAGGGCAGGTTGCATCGATGATTTTTATGTCTTTTTTGCTTAGTTTTCCAAGGTCGTTTTTTGTAATGCCGTGAGTGCGAATGATGGCGGTTTTTTCGTTTGTTAATTCATCTATGCTTTTTAGTGTTTTTACATTGCATTCAGTTTGTAGGCGCTTGATTTCAAGGTTGTTGTGGATTAATTCGCCAATAGTGCTAGCACCGCTTGCTTTTTGTGCGATTTTAACCGCGCGCCTTACGCCAAAGCAAAACCCACAATTTTTAGCTATTTCAATTTGCATATTTACCGCCGTTTAAAATTTTAATATTAAAATTTGGCGTTTTGATCGCCATATAAAGAATCTAAGCATTGTTTAAAATTTGGAAAAGAAGTAGAAATAAACTCCGCCCCGCTAATTTCCATTCCACATCTTAAACCTAAAATAGCAAAACTCATAGCGATTCTATGATCGCCGTGGCTGTCGATTTGGGCAGGTTTTAGATTTTTGCTTTGTGGATCGCCTGTTATTATAAAGCCATCATCTAATTCTTGCGCTTTTATGCCACAAGCTTTTAGCGCGTTTATGGTTACTGCTATTCTATCGCTTTCTTTTACTCTTAATTCTTTTGCGTTTTTTAGCACGCTCGTGCCATTTGCGCAAGCAAAAGCGATAGCAAGTGCTGGCGCTTCATCAATTAGCCAAGAAATTTTATCGTCAATTTCTACTGCTTTTAGCCCCTCTTGAGGCGCGCTAATGGTGAGCGTGCCGATATCATCATATAAGCAAGCGTTTTTTTCATAACTAATTTGTGCGCCCATTTTTTCAAGCACTTTAAAGGCTTGTATGCGCGTAGGATTTAATAAAATATTTTGAAATTTTACCCTTGCGTTTTTAGTAATAGCAGCTGCTACTCCAAAGAAAAAACAAGAGCTAGGATCATTTGGAATACTGATATTTAGGGGATTTAGCGGTGCTTGGAGCGGGTTTATTGTAACCTCGTGCTTGCCGTTTTTATCTATTTTTTGGCTTAGATTTGCGCCCATGGCTTTTAGCATTTTTTCGCTATGATCCCTGCTTAGCTCATCTTCGCTAATTATCGCGCCTTTGTTTTGTAAGCTAGCTAGGATTAGGGCGGTTTTGACCTGGGCTGAGGCTATTGGGCTATGATAATTAAAGTAGTTTAATTCTTGCCCGCAAATTGCAATGGGTGCTTTATTTGCGTTATCTCTGCCATAAAATTTCGCCCCTACGCTAGATAGAGGCTTTGTGATTCTTCGCATTGGGCGTTCATTTAAATACATATCACCGCTAAGGACAAAAAACTCATCTTTTATACCAGCTAGCAAGCCCATAAAGATTCTCATAGCCGTGCCAGAGTTGCCACATTCTAAAATTTTATTTGCTGAAATAATTTTATCTGGCGCGGTGATGATGTATTCGCCATCGTTTATGTTTTCAACCTTTGCGCCAAGGGCTTTTATGGTATTTAGTGTGTTTAGGCAATCTTGTGCTTGTAGATAATTTTTTATATGATTTTCGCCCTTGCTTAATAGTGAAAAAATCGCCGCGCGGTGGCTTATTGATTTATCGCTAGCAAGCTGTGTAAAGCTTATGTCAAAAGAGTTTTTTAATGGAGTTATTTTCATCTTAAATCAATGCCTAAATTTTGTTTTAACGCATTTAAAATTTGCTCCATTAACGCGTTTATTTCATCATCTACTAAGGTTTTGTTATTATCTTGAAAACTAAAAGATATGCTTAGGCTAGCATTAGAGCCTAGGCTTTCATCTTTATATTTATCAACTGGGCTAAACTCTCTTAATGAGCTGATATTTAGGCTATTGATACATTCTTTTATTTGGTCGTAGCTGATTTGATTTGATACTAGCAAGCTTAAATCTCTATTGATTGCTGGATAGCGGGAGTATTCTTTAATGATTGTGTTTGTTTGGGTTATTTTGTCAAAATCTATTTCGCATACATAAGTATAAGTTGGCAAGTCTTTTTTAAGCTCTAAGCTAAATCGCCCACAAAAGCCGATTTTTACGCCATTTTGATAAATATCTGCGCTTTCGTATTGGCTTAAAAAGCTATATTGCGTGCTTTTTTTAAGCTCGATTTTGCCAAAAATCTTTTGTATATCATTAACAAAATTAAATAAATTAAGCCCTGCGCCTTTTTGGCCATTTAGCAAGCTTGGGGCGTGATTAAGCCCGCTTGAAATAAAGGCTAATTTAGAGCTTTGAATGCCGTGCGCGCTAAAAACCTCGCCGTATTCAAAAAGCTTGATTACCTTTTTGCCGTTTTTAGCGTTGCGAATGGCTGAGTTTAATAAAGCATTTAATAAAGTCGGTTTTAGCGCGCTAAGCTCGTTTGTGATAGGATTTGCGATTTTTAAGCTACAAGGGGCAAAACCAAGTTCTCTTAGCTCGCTTTCATCATCAAAAACATAATGAACGCATTCAAAAAAGCCAGCCATCGTGGCCTTTTGGCGTAAAATTTTGGCTTGTTTGTATTGAATTAGGGCTTGATTGGTGTATGATTTTTGGGCAAATTCTAGCGGGCGCGGGCTGATGTTATCTATGCCAATTATTCTTACGACCTCTTCGCAAATATCTTGGGCATTTTGTATATCGTGGCGATATAATGGTGCTTTGGCGTAAAATTGTAAGGCATCGTTTTCGGCTGTGTTGATTTCAAAATTTAGCTTTTTTAAAATTTTAATTATGGTGTTTTTATTTATTTCAAGGCCGATTATTTGGCTAATTGTGTTAGCGTTTATTAAAATATTTTCTTGTTTTGTGTTTGGTTTTATTATTTGAGCGCCACCATATAGGCTTGAACTGGCAATTAAACGCTCAAAAAGCAAGCTTGTGCCTACTTCAAGCTCAGGCTCACTGCCACGCAAGGTGCGATAAGTGATTTCATCTTTTGCTTGATTTTTATCATTGCCTAGGCTTGTGGCGATGATTTGCGGTGGTGTGTAGCTAGCTTCGATGATGATGGTTTGGCTGTTTTTATCCACGCTTGCAAAATCGTTTTGATGTATGCCAGCTACGGCTAAAAGCTCATCATTTGCATAAATTAAGCTTTCGTTATATTTGCCAGCTTGGATTTTTAAGCTGATTTTTTCGTTGTTTTTAGCGATTTTTTCGTAATCATAAGCCCTAAAAATCACGCCGCTACTATAAGTTGCGTATTGTAAAATCGCTTTTATAGGTAATTTATTTGCATTTTCTAGTAAGTTTAGTCTTAAAAGCGTGAGCAAATTTAAAGAAAAATCATTTAAACGCATAATTTTATAAAAAAATGCGCTTTGGTTATTGGCGGTATTTGATATGCTAAGCAAGCGACCTATGCCGATTTTTTCGTCATCGTCTTTTTTAATAAAATTTATTTTTTTCAAACTTAGATCAAATTTTGCAGCCAAATCCCTGCTAATGCCACGCACACTAAGACAATCCCCACGATTAGGCGTAAGCTCAATTTCTATAATATCTGTATTAAATGCGCTATATTCATTTAATGGCTTGCCTATGATTAACTCACCAATGCTATCATCAAGCACCATTATGCCCTCATTTATATCGCCTAGGCCAAGCTCGCGCGCTGAGCAGAGCATACCACAACTCTCCACGCCTCTAAGCTTTGCTTTTTTGATTGTAATATCGCCGATTTTTGCGCCCTCGCGCGCGCAAGCTACCATTTGATTAGCCTTGACATTTGGCGCGCCACAGACTATTTGTAAAATTTCATCATTGCCAACATCTACTTTACAAACATGTAAATGATCGCTGTTTTCGTGCATTTGGCGCTCTAAAATTTTAGCTACTACTACATTATCTGCTACTTTTAGTGCTTGGCAGCTATCAACTTCTAAGCCGATTTGATTTAATGCTTGCGTGATTTCTTGCGTGCTTTTATCTTTTAAATCTATCCATTCATTTAGCCATTCTGTGCTTATTTTCATCTAAATTGCTCCAATAATCTTAAATCCGCTTCAAATAAACTACGCAAATCAGGTATGCGGTGAAGTAGCATTGCAAGGCGTTCTACCCCAAGCCCAAAGGCATAGCCACTTACATTTTTATAATTTACAGCCTTAAATACATTCTCATCTACAATCCCAGCACCAAGCACTTCTAGCCAGCCTGTTTGCTTACACACACGGCACCCGCTACCACCGCAAAATATACAACTAATATCAACCTCAGTGCTAGGCTCAGTAAAAGGGAAAAAACTAGGGCGAAAACGCACTCTAACATCGCCAAATAAATATTTTAGAAAATTTTCTAATATATCTTTTAAATTGGCAAAGCTCACCTTTAAGCCCTCTTCAACCACCAAGCCTTCAACTTGATGAAACATCGGCGTGTGCGTAAGATCTAAATCCCGCCTAAACACCGCACCTGGTGCTATCATACGAATTGGAGGCTTTTGAGCTTGCATTGTGCGGATTTGAACCGGGCTTGTATGTGTGCGAAGCAATCTAAAATCATTTAAATAAAAAGTATCTTGCATATCGCGCGCTGGGTGAAAAGGTGGCAAATTTAATGCTTCAAAATTGTGAAAATCATCTTCTATTAATGGTCCATTTTCTACACTAAAATTAAGCGATATGAAGTATTCTATGATTTTATCCATAGTATCCATTACAGGATGTAATGCACCACTTTCGCAAGGCTGGCTAAATAAACTCACATCAACGCCATCAGCTTGCATTGTTTGTTTGATATGTTCATTTTCAAGCTGTGATTTTTTATTTTCTATTAGCGTGCTAAACTCGTCTTTTAGGGTATTTAGCTGGGCGGCTGCTTGCTTTTTTTGTTCTGCGTCAAGTTCTTTTAAGCTAGCAAAGCCAGCGGTGATTTTACCCTTTTTGCCTAGTAATTCAAGCCTTAAAGATTCTAATTCATTTAAATTAGAAGCGTTTGAAATTTTAATTTTGTATTCTTGCAATTTCTTGCCTTTTTTAAAATTTTTGGCGCTAATTCTAGCTAAAAAACTTAAAATTGATATAAAATAAGCTATAATCGCCCGCTTGATTTTCAAATAAAGGATTTAAGATGGATTGTGTATTTTGTCAAATTGTAGATGGTAAAATTCCAAGCAATAAGGTGCTTGAAAATGATAAATTTTTAGCATTTCATGATATCAACCCAAAAGCGCCAGTGCATGTGCTAATAATACCAAAAAATCACATAGATAATTTCCAACAAAGCCCTGGGGAGATGTTTGGGGATATGAGCGGGTTTATCCAAGAAGTAGCAATTGTTACAGGCGTGGATAAAAGTGGTTATAGATTGATTACAAATTGTGGCGAAAATGGCGGACAAGAAGTAATGCATTTGCATTTTCATTTATTAGGCGGTAAAAAATTACCTTGGGCGCAAAATTTATCAAAAGATCCAAAAACATCATTTTAATTTTTTAGCTCAGCATTTGCTGGGCTTTTTTTAAGCAAACAAACTTATTTACATTTAATTTAGTTTTAAGGTGTAAAATCTGCGCCCAATGCAAATTAAAGCTAAAAAATATTTCGGTCAAAATTTTTTAAAAGATCAAAGCGTAAAGCAAAAAATCATCAAAGCGATTCCCAAGAGCGATTTAATCGTAGAAATTGGGCCTGGCTTAGGTGATTTAACTCGTGAGCTTTTAGGCATTTGCCATAGTTTGCGATGTTTTGAGATAGACACTGAGCTGTTTGCGATTTTGCAAAAGAGCTTTGCTAATGAGATAAAAAGCGCTCATTTAGAGTTAATAAATGCTGATGCGAGCGCGCTTTGTGATGATGAAATTAGCCAAAAGCCGTATTTTTTGGCTGCTAATTTACCATACTATGTCGCTACAAATATGATTTTAAGGGCTTTGCGCGATGAGCGTTGTCTTGGTTTTGTGGTGATGATACAGCGCGAGGTAGCATTAAAATTTAGCGCACAGCCAAAACAAAGCGAGCATTGCGCTTTAAGCTTGCTGGCTAGTTTATATGGGGATTGTGAGCTGCTTTTTGAAGTTTTGCCTAATTGTTTTGAGCCTGCTCCAAAGGTTACAAGCGCAGTAATTAGGCTAATTAAAGCCAAAAAAGCTAAACTTGAAAACAAAGAAATTAAAAATTTTGAAAATTTTTTGAGGCTAGCTTTTATCTCTCCACGCAAAACTCTTTTAAAAAATCTCAGCACAAATTTTGATAAAACGCGCTTAGAGCAGATTTTTAAAATTTTAAACCTAAGCCAAACTATCCGTCCTCACGAGCTAAATCTTACCTTATTTTTAGATTTATTTAAGGAATTTAGCAATGCAAAATACAAATGAAAATAGCACCAATCAAGCAACCACGAATGTAGTAGATAGTTTTTTTGGAGCTGATGATTTTAACGCAAGCGCTCCACTAGATGCTCCAAATAAAGCCAAAAAATTTAAAAATCATCGCAAAAATCTACAAAAACAAAACGCCGCAGCCAAGGCAAAAGCAGCTGCTGAGCAAGCAAGAGAGCAATTAAAAAGCAACAACACTCAAAATTTCACCACCGAAGAAAAAAATCCCCAAAATCAGCCAAATTTTAATAATGCAACAAAACAAAACTCTCAAAACTTTCAAAAAGATAAAAACAAAAAACGCTCTAAAAAATCCACTCATACAATAAAATTAAGCGGTAATGAAGACTGGCAAAAGGCGATGCAAGCAAGCATAAAAGCAAATAAACAAATGCACGATGAGCGCTTGCATCCTCTTAAAAACGCAAATGATGCAAGTGTGAAGGTGCGCATTACTCCACTTGGCGGACTTGGCGAAATAGGCGCGAATATGACCGTTTTTGAAACGGATAATGATGCGATAATTGTCGATGTGGGAATGAGTTTTCCTGATGAAAATATGCCAGGGGTTGATATTTTAGTACCTGATTTTAGTTATATAAGAAAAATTAAAGATAAGGTGCGCGCTGTGTTAATAACGCACGCACACGAAGATCACATTGGTGCGATGCCGTATTTTTTTAAGGAATTTCAATTCCCAATTTATGCAACGCCCTTGCCACTTGGTATGATAAGCAATAAATTTGAAGAGCACGGATTAAAGGCGCATAGAAGTTATTTTCGCCCTATACAAAAGCGTAAAATTTATGAAATAGGCGAGTTTGAGGTGGAGTTTATCCATATAACGCACTCAGTAATTGATGCAAGCGCGCTAGCAATTAAAACAAAAGCGGGCGTGATAATTCACACGGGCGATTTTAAGCTTGATCCTACGCCAATTGATGGCTATGCTACTGATTTACACCGCTTGGCTCATTATGGCGAAGAGGGCGTGCTTTTGTTGATGAGCGATAGCACAAATAGCTGGCGCGATGGTGTAACAAAAAGTGAAAATAGTGTAGGCAAGACCTTTGATGAGCTTTTTGATAAGGCAAAAGGGCGCGTTATAATGAGCACTTTTAGCTCAAATATTCACCGCGTTTTTCAAGCCATAGAGCGTGGTATAAAGCACGGGCGCAAGGTTTGTGTGATAGGGCGAAGTATGGAGCGCAATCTTTTTACTGCGATTGAGCTAGGTTATATATCGCTTAAAAAAGAAATTTTCATAGATGCAAATGAAGTAGCTAAATATAAAGATAATGAAATTTTAATTGTTACCACCGGCTCGCAAGGTGAAACAATGAGCGCGCTTTATCGCATGGCAACTGATGAGCATAAATACATCAAAATCAAGCCAAGCGATCAAATAATCATCTCTGCTAAGGCAATACCTGGCAATGAAGCAAGCGTTTCGGCTGTACTAAATTATTTGCTTAAAAATGGCGCAAGCGTGGCGTATCAAGATTTTAGCGAAATTCATGTTAGCGGGCATGCAGCTAGCGAAGAGCAAAAAATGATGCTAAACTTAATAAAACCAAAATTTTTCTTGCCTGTGCATGGCGAATACAACCACATTTTAAGGCATAAAGAGCATGCCATAGCTTGCGGGGTCGATGAGCGCAATATTTATTTGATGAATGATGGTGATCAAATGGAGCTAACACAACGCTACTTAAAGCGCGCACGCACCGTAAAAACTGGCAAAACTTTCATAGATAATCAAATCGGCAAGCAAATAAGCGATGATGTAGTAATTGACCGCCAGCAACTAAGCGAGGCCGGTATAATCGTAATAATGGCACAAATCGATCGCAACGCAAAACGCTTGATCAAAAATCGCGTAATTACTCACGGCTTAATTGGCGAGCGCGCAAATACAAGCAAAGAGCTTCAAGGCGTGATCGAGCAGTTTTTATCAAATGTGCGCGATGATCTTTTAAACGACACCAAAGCCTTAGAAAATCAAATCCGCCAAGTAGTTCGCAAGCATATATTTAGAAAAATTAAAAAATACCCAACAATAGTGCCAATAATTTATTTGATGTGAGCCTAAAGCGCAAGCTAGCACACTTGCTTGCGCTTTGCTTTGCGTGTTTAAAGGTGCGCAATTAAAATTTAGCCTTTAAATTTCACTATAATTTACTTGATTTAAAATTTTATATTATGCCACTAGAAATTATAGAATTTGCTTAATTTAAAATTTCACAATATAACGCTGTTTCAATGCTTATGGTGTTATCAACTGGCTTATGGATTTTAAATTTATAGCCAAGATCTAGGCTTTCAATAAAGGGCTTTATGCCAAAAAATTGCTCTGGGTGATGGTAAATGCTAATTAGCATAGCTGGGCGCTGGGTTTTTATGGTTTCTAATCCGCCACGCAAAAAATCCATCTCACCGCCTTCAATATCCACCTTTATAAAGCCGATTTTTAGGTTATTTTCGCGCACATATTCATCTAGGGTTATTACGCTAACATCTTCATATTCGCCGTTATTATAGCTATACATCGCGCTACTTGCTGAGCCTGCTAGGTTTATTCGCATACTGCCTTTTGCGCTACCAAGGGCAAGTTTATTTGGGATTATTTGAGAGCTTTCATTCATTTGTAAGGTTTTTTGCATAAGTTCAAAGTTTTTGCTAGTGGCTTCAAAGGTGTGGATTTTTTCTTTTGTAAATTCTCTAAAAATTAGCGCGCTATCGCCTATAAAGCCGCCTACATCGATAATATCTTTATCTTTGATGTTTATCAGAGTTGTTTGATCAAATGTATTCATTGAGTGCTTATCCCAAAACACGCCTACTTCAAAATGCTTTATTGGCAAAAAATATCCATCATAATAATAACGCGATGGCGTGAGCATAAAGATATTTGGGTAAAACTCAAAGCAAATTTTTTCTAATTTCTCACTTTCATCAGCGCTTAAATTCCCAAAACTCCCATCCTGGCTTAAAAGTGCGCTTTGGACGCGTGAGATTATGCGATAGACACATTCGGTGCTAGTTTTATCTAAGCCCTTTGTAAGATTTTGGATTTTTTCCCAAGCATCGGGGCTATTTAATAATTCTTTTGCGATCATTTCTTGCATTGGGTGCTTTGTGATTATGTTAAAATTTAGCATTTTTATCCTTTTATGAAAAAGCGCATTTTAGAAAAAAAAAAAAAACAAACGGCAACAACGAGTTTTGCTAAGAAATTTTAAAATTTTAAATACAAAAAAATATAATAAAAATTATAAAATGTGTAAAATCGTAACATTTTAACTTTATTTTTAATTTAATTTATCCTTATTTTATAAAAGATTTTAGATTTTTTCGTATAATCAAAGCTTGGCATAAAACGCAAAAAGGGCAAATGATGAAAATTTTAGTTATAAACTCAGGTTCTAGTTCTATAAAATTTAAACTCTTTGATATGAGCGATGAGAGCGTGATTTGCAAGGGTTTGATTGAGCAAATTGGCGCAAATAATTCGCGCGCGATAATCACAAATGAATTAAGCGGTTTTAAAGCAGAGCGCGATTTGCCTATTACAAATCACGGATTTGGCATTGATATAATGAATTATTTGTTGTTTGAAAGTGGTTCTTTAAAAAGTCTTGGCGATATCGATGCTGTCGGGCATAGAGTGGTTCAAGGCGCTGATGTTTTTAATGCTAGCGTGCTAATAAATCACGATGTGCTAAGCAAGATTGAAAGCCTTGTGCCACTTGCGCCTTTACATAATCTAGCCAATCTTGCAGGTATGCGAGAAACCATGCGCGTAAGCCCAAGCACGCCAAATGTCGCAGTTTTTGATACTGTTTTTCATCAAAGTATGCCAAAAGCTGCTTATATGTATGCCCTGCCACTTGAATATTATAATAAGCACAAACTCCGCAGATACGGCGCGCACGGCACTAGCCACGAGTTTGTCGCCAAAGAAGCTGCTAAGCTTTTGGGCGTGGATTTTGCTAGTTTAAATGCGGTCAGCTTGCATCTTGGCTCAGGATCTAGTGTGTGCGCTATAAAAGGCGGTAAATGCGTGGATACGAGCATGGGCGTTACTCCGCTTGAAGGCTTGATGATGGGGACGCGCTCAGGCGATATAGACCCTGCGATAATCCCATTTTTGCTAAAAAATACGGACTTAACGGGCGGTGAGATTGATAATATTTTAAACAAAAAAAGCGGGCTTTTTGCGATTTGTGGCACTAATGATATGCGCGAGATCAAAGCGCGTATGGATGGCGGCGATGAAATGGCAAAGCTAGCTTATGACATGTTTATTCACCGGGTTAAAAAATATATTGGGGCGTATTTGGCCTTGGTTGAGAATGCAAAATGTATAATTTTTACCGCAGGCATCGGCGAAAATGATTTTAGGGTGCGCCAAAGCGTGTGCGCAGGCTTAGAAAAATTAGGCATTTGCATTGACAATGCATTAAATGAAAGCCCTTCTCATCTAGTGCGCGAAATTAGCACGAAAGATTCGCCGATAAAAATTATCGTTGCGCCAACAGATGAAGAGCTAGCCATAGCGCAAGAAACCAAAAAAGTAGTAGAATCTTTAAGTTAAAATTTACTTTGTGAATGATTGGGTGATTTGAAATTTTAATTTTTAAGACTTAATTGCTGGTTTAATTTAAAATTTCAAGCCCAAATTTTAAAATTTACGCCAAAAATCTTTTAAGAAAAGTGGCAAATTTTCTTATTTGCTTTAAAATTTCAATCCCAGATTTTGTTAGCTTATTTAAAATTTTAATTTTTATTATTTCATTTAAAATTTCAATCCTAAATTTTAAAATTTACGCCCAAAATATTTTAAGAAATTAGCAAATTTTAATAATATAAAACTCCAAATTTTAATTACAGGCAAAATAGTTTAAAATTTTTCTGGTGCTAAATTATTTTGCGCTGATTAGCTCCATTGGGTTTATGTGGTAGTTTTTTTGCGTTACTTCAAAGGTCAAATCACGCTCCACGCGCCCTATAACATAGCCTTTTTTGATTTTAGAACCTACTTTTATGGTTGGGGCGATTTTGCTAAGATGCGCGTATATCGTGTGTATGCCATCTGTGTTTTCCATAATTATTACTTTTTGTAACACGGCTGTATCCTTGGCAAATACCACCTTGCCATCAAGCACATTTTTTACCGTTGCATCTGGCGTGGTTGAGCGAAGCACCACGGATTCATTAAAAATTTTAATCTTATAAACAGGATCTGTATAATCCCCAAATGCTTGTTTTAGGGTGAAGTTTTCAAGCGGGGCGATTGTTTTTGCGCCTTTGTATTTTTTTACTGCGCTACTTTGATAGCTTGAACCCATTTTGCGCACATTTTGTGGTTCGTTATCTGCTAGCGTTTTTTTGCTGGCTTTTGCTGCGGCTTTGATTTGCTCGGCTTTTAATCTGGCTTCTTCTTTGGCTTTTTCATCTTTTTCTATGATTTTTAAATTTTCAAGCGTGGCGCGAAGTTCGAGCTGCTGCGTGCTAATTGCTGCTAGCTGCTCGCTATAAGATTCTTTATCATTTTTTAGCTTGGATAATTCTTCGTTTTGTTTTTGGCTTAGTTGTTTTAATTTTTCTTGCTTTGAGCGAAAATCTTGTAAGCTAAACTCAATATCGCTTATTCTTTTTGACTGGCTTTTTATAAGATTTGTTGTTTTAGAATAATCCACCGCCATTTTGCTTAATTGTGCGTTGATATTTGTGTTGAGGCTGGCTAATAATTCATTTGCTATGATGCTTTCTTGGTTTTCTGCGTAATCTTGCGGGGCGATTAAATCATAGGCAAATTTTTCGCTGATGGCTTTTAGCATATTTTCTTCGATTTGGCGCTGGGATTTTATTAAGTTGGCGTTTTGCTCTTTTAGGGATTGTAGCTCGGTATCAGCGGATTTTGCGATGGATTCTAGTTTATTTACTTGTGCTTGCATTTGATCGATTTTTTCTTGTGTGATTTTTAGCTCGGCTTCGCTATTTACGATATCGCGCGCTAGTTCGTCTAGTTTTTTGTTTAGCTTTTCTTCTAAATTTTTATTCGTGGCTAGGGTTTTTTCATTTGTGGCGATTTTATCTTTTGTGCTAAGTTTTGGCGCGCTATTAAGCGTGGCTATAAAGATAAAATTTAAGCACAAAAATACTATAAAAACTCTCATCATTTTTGCCTTGTGCGAATCATTACAAGGCTAACAGAAATTATTGATGTTAAAATACTAGCGCTAAATAGCACGGCACTATCATTAAAAATATTTATACTAGGCGTGTTTATGCCTGTATCTTTTAAGGCTAGATCTAGCATAGATGGTAGATAATAATAAAGCGCACAAACTATAATAGTAGCGATTGCGCTATCAACTATGGCAAGTTTATAAAGCATGGCTGATTTTAGCCAGTAAGGCGCGCCTAAATCCGCCATTACTGAGATTCTGCGTCTATGCTCAAAAAGCCAAATTTTCATTTGATTAAAAATCAGCACCACGCCCATTAATGCGATTAAAATCGTAAAGCCTTGTGCTACTAGTTTAAAAATCGTTAAGATACGATAAATTTTATCATGCGTTTTAGAAAAGGTTTCTACTCTCATTACTCCGCTGATTTTTTCTAAATCTTTGGCCGTTTTATTCATTATCTCAGGGCTTGGAAAAATGCTTAATTTTAGAGAATAAAAATAAGGCATGCTATTTTGTAGTTCTTTAAAATTTCGCTCTGGGATTTCGTTTTTGATGCGCTCTAATACATTTGAGGTGTCTAGGCGAATTAGCTCTTTAAAAGCTAAAATTTTAGCACTAATAAGATCTTTTGGTAATTCTTTTTTGCTGACTACGATGATGTTATAATCGCTTGTCATTGAGTTTTCATACTGGCTTAGCACTCTATCTGCCATAACACTAAATTCTATTGAAAATAACAAAATTAAAAGCGGAAAAATCACGCCTAGATGGTTTTTTAATGTTTTCATAGTTTCTTTCGTAAATTTTATTTGGCTAAATTTTATGCCATTTTGCCTTTTTGTCCGCTAATTTGGCTGATAAAATTATATTCTATTTTAATTTTTTTCTCGATTTTTATGCTTTGTGCTAGCTTGATAACAGCGCTGGTAAAATCATCAAATAAATAATTAGCCAGCGAGCCGGGATTTGGGTTGATTTCATTTAAAAATACTTGCTCATTAATGCTGAAAAAATCGCACCTAATCAGCGCGCCATCAAAGCCGCCAGCTTCGTAAATTTTAATAAAAGCTTGCTTTAAGGCACTTTGTAATTCATCGCTTATATCGGCTTTTTTGGCATTATCCCCACTAAAACTAAGATATTTTTGCTCAAAATCTAAAAAAGCCTTTTTGCTTGGTTCTTCAATCATTGAAAAAACAAACTCTTTATCTGCTTTAAAACCTGCTAAATTAAACTCTCTAACGCCTTGAATAAACGGCTCTGCGATAATTAAATCATCAAATTCAAAACCCACATCTAGTGCATATTGTAATTGATTTAATTGCGAAATTACGCTAACGCCAATGCTTGAACCAAGTCTTGCTGGTTTTAGGATTACTGGCATTTGTAAAGCTAAATCATCGCCACGGCGCAAGGTTTGGTATTGTAAGGTTTTTACCCCACAAGCAGCGGCTAAGAGTTTGGTTAAATGTTTATTAAAGCTTAGCACGCTAGCTTCTAGGCGCGGGCCAATATATTTAAGCTCATAAAAGCTAAAAAGCCCTGCGATCTTGCCATCTTCACCATCGCAGCCGTGAATTAGGTTAATATAACAATCCACATCAAGTTTTTTTAGCCCAAAAACTCCGTGCTTTCCAAATCCTCCGTGCGTTAGATGGAGTTTGGGGCATTTTTTATATTTGCCAAGAGAGAAAAAATTCGCTCTCATATCCTCAGGCGAAATTTCATAAAAATTGCGCTGCGCATCTACAAATATAAAGCTAAGATCAGCTTTTAACGCTCTTTTCATTACCACTGCTGAAACTATGCTGATTTCATGCTCCCAGCTAGCTCCGCCAAAAACAATGCCAAATTTCATTTTTTTAATATCCTTAAAGCTTCTTTGATTAAATCCACGGTATTTTCGCTCTTACAAGCATTTAGCGCTGGTAAAATTTGCTCTTTTTTAAAGCCAAGGGCTTGTAGGGCTAAAAGCGCATCGTGCCACACTGGGTTTTCGTTTTGGCTATTTATAAAGCTAGCATCGCTTAGCTGGGCTAGTAAAAGCTTGGCTGTTTTGGGGCCAATTCCAGGGACTTTTTTAAAGGCATCTAAATCGCCATTAAGCACGGCTTTTTGGGCTTGGGCTGGGCTTAGGGTAGAGCAAATTGCCATAGCAGTAGCTGGGCCTATGCCACTAACTTTTAGCATCATTTCAAAAATTTGCTGTTCGCTTGCGTCTATAAAACCAAAAAGCAAATTAGCATCTTCTTTAATTATTTGAGTTATTAAAAGCTCGCATTTTGCGCCAAGAGTAAGTTTGGGCGAGCATTGTAAAGATACTGCTATGCCGTAGCTAATCCCGCTAGTAGTTTTTAGCCAAATATAAGCTGGCTCTTTTTTGCTAATTACACCCTCAATTGCCTTGATCATTTTTTGCCTTAATTTAAAATTTACATAAACTCTGGTGGGAGTTCGTTTGATTTTTTAAGCTCATATAAGCTCTCGCCAGCGATTTCTAAATGCTTTAAGGTTATCATTCTTGCTAGTTCATTTTCGCGCGTGCTGTATGTGATGGTTCGCCTTGGCTCGATTAGTTCAAATTTTATATCATTTAATTCGGCCCAGCGCCCTTTATTGATTATCTTGCTATCAAAAATCATATCTTGTAATTCTTCAAGCTTGGCTATAACCTCGCAGTAGCGTTCATTTTTGTTTTTGTATTGTTTTGCTTTTTCGTTATATTCATAAACTAAGCTTTGGTAATCTTTTAATTTATTTATTAGCCCCATTGGCACTTGCTCGTTGTTATTTTCAAGCTCTTGGATGCGTTTTTTTACAAAATTTACCGAGCTTGTGTTTTGGGTTATTAGCGCGTGTTTGCTTTCTAAAATTTGCTTCATTTTGCTTAATTCTTTGCCTAGGCTTGCTTTTTCTTTGCTGTATTGTTCTAGGCTGGCTGCGTATTCGGGGATTTGCATTAAATCTATTACAAAGCGATTATCAGAGCCTAAAATTTGATCTATTACGATTAGCTTTGAGGCTATTAGGTTGCAATTTGCGACTAATTCTTTGATGTAGATTTCTTCTGCTATTATGGTAGCGCCTAATGCGCTTTCAATGCGTGCTACTTTGGCAATTATTGTGCCACTTTCTACTCTTTTTGCGATGGCTGTTTGGCTGCACTCTAAATATCCTAAATGAACATTTATTGTGGCGTTGTTGGCTTTGATTGTGCTTTTGCCG
This sequence comes from Candidatus Campylobacter infans, assembly GCA_009827235.1. Classification (GTDB taxonomy): domain Bacteria; phylum Campylobacterota; class Campylobacteria; order Campylobacterales; family Campylobacteraceae; genus Campylobacter; species Campylobacter infans. Next base: position 27,548 of record SPMW01000002.1, read on the forward strand.
TGTGTTTGTCCGCCGATATTTACTTGCTTTGCTGTAATTGATGCGCCTTGGGCTACTGAGCCTTGCACATTTAAAATGCTAGTTTCTATGCTCATTCCAGCGCCAATAGCATCTTTCATCACATCGCTTTCTGCTACATTTATTGTTACATCAGAATCAAGCCCAGCATCTATGCTACCTGTGGTTTTTAGGCTTATTTCATTTACATCAAGCTTTTCTTTAATATCATAAACGCCATTTTCTTCGCTTACATAGCCTTGTTGCTTGGAGATGTATTTTATGCTGTTTTCATCTTCGATTTTTTCGATTTTATCGGTGGTTTTTATTTCTGTTTGGTTTTGGGTTTTTGGCTCGCCCACAGCGATTAATTCGCCTTTTAGATTGCGTCCTGGATGGCCGGTTTGAGATTTTATATATTCTATTACCACCTCTCCCTCACTTACAACAGCTAGCACGCTTGCGTTTGGATCATCACCTTCGTTACAAATTTTTTCCTTATAATGATAGATTAGGGCATCATCTACTGGATATTTTGGCAAAACTCCGCTTGCTACTTCAAAAACTATATCCTCTCCAAGCTCGCCATTTACCCTAAGCACGCTTGTTATGCGTTTGATTTCTTTTTTTAGGCTTGCGTTTCTTATGCCTATTAAAAAGCCATATTTTAAAATTTGGCGGTTTATGGCATTTTCTAATTCTGCGCTAAAATCGCTGGTGTATTTGATTTTATTTGTGGCGTCTATTTTGGCTAGTAGTTTGGTAAGGGTTTTATTTACAGAAATTGAAATTTTAGGTAATTTGGTTTTTGGCGTTACGGTTTTATCATAATAGCGCACGCGGTAGCTTTGCTCTATTAAAAGCTTTGGGTCGCTAAAAAACTCATCATCATCAAAAATACTTACATCATCTACGCTTATGGCATTTTCATCGCCTAAAATATATTTAGTGTGAATTGCTAAAATATCGACATCCACATCATTTATAGGCACTTGCGATGCTTGGGATGCAAGTTTTAGATCTTCATAAACATTTTCTGTATCAATGGTAGCTGATGATACCTTACCCATATTTTGCGCTCTTTTTAAGTGATAAAATTGCTGATTGTATAAAAAATTGCTTTAAAATGCGCTAAATATTTGTAAATTTGGTGTAAAATCACGGCTTTTAAGGATTAAAAATGCAAAGAATGAGCGTAAATGAAGCCATTGATTTAATACAAAATGCCGATTTATGCGAGCTTGGGCGTATGGCTTATGAGCGTAAATTAGCCTTGCACCCGCAAAAAATCACCACTTTTATAGTTGATAGAAATATAAATTACACAAATATTTGCTGGGTGGATTGTAAATTTTGTGCTTTTTGTAGGCGCGCAAAAGATGGTGATGCTTATATTTTAAGCTATGATGAGATTGATGCTAAGATTGATGAATTGCTAGCTATTGGCGGGACGCAAATTTTATTTCAAGGTGGCGTTCATCCAAGCCTTAAATTAAGCTGGTATGAGGATTTAATAGATCATATTGCCAAAAAATATCCACAAATCACAATTCACGGATTTTCAGCCGAAGAAATAGATTATATCGCGCAAATTTCAAAATTAAGCTATAAAGATGTGCTTAAAAAATTACAAGCCAAGGGGCTTTATAGCATACCAGGCGCTGGGGCTGAAATTTTAAGTGATAGAGTGCGTCAAATAATCGCGCCAAAAAAAATTAAATCCCAAGCTTGGCTTGATGTCCATAATGCAGCGCACGAAATAGGTATGAAAACAACGGCTACTATGATGTTTGGGACGCTTGAAAATGAGCGCGAGATAGTAGAGCATTTTGAAAAAATTAGAAAACTCCAAGATGAGTTTGGTGGCTTTCGTGCTTTTATTTTATGGAGTTTTCAAAGCAAAAACACAAAACTAATCAAAGAACACCCAGAAATTAAAAAACAAAGCTCTAATCGTTATTTGCGCCTTTTAGCAGTGGCTAGATTGTTTTTAGATAATGTAAAAAATATCCAAAGCAGCTGGGTAACGCAAGGTAGCTTAATAGGGCAGTTGGCTTTAAAATTTGGCGCAAATGATTTAGGCTCTACTATGCTTGAAGAAAATGTCGTAAAAGCAGCTGGCGCAAGTAATTCAATGAGCCAAAATGAAATGATTGCTCTTATTAAAGATTTGGGCGAAATTCCTGCTAAGCGTAATACAAATTATGAAATTTTAGAGAAATTTTAATTAAAATTTAGCGCGCTAATTAAACCAGCGCGCCAAAAAAGATTAAAATTTAAGCAAATTTTAATCTACTCTAATGGTTTATAAATATCTTCATATTTGGACTTTTTGACTATGCCCTTGCGTTTTAGCTCTTGGTACCAGTAGTGATGAAGGGTGTAGATTTCTTCTTCTTCTTGGTAGCCAGTTATCATTGAGTGTATTGCCCCGGCTACGGCAACTGCTGCCATATATAAATGAACTAGCAAAAACACGGCACAAACTATGCCAAGAGTATTGTGAATTATCGCGCTAGCTCGTAAAAGCTCAATCTGGCTTAAACCAAAAAAGCTAGCAACATCGCCACTGGCAAAATCCATAAAATACATAAACGCGCCCGTTATTATCATAATAATCCCACCAGGCACCGCTATGAAAAACCAAGCTTTTTGCCCGGCATTAAACTTGCCAGCTGGTATGGCTTGATGCTTTTTATTTAAATATCCGCCTACCATCATCATCCATTTTATATCATAAAGGGCTGGTAGCATTGCCTTAAACCAGTAAATTGCCATAGGCAAAACGCTAATGGCAAAAAGTATGGTAGCAAAGCCATGGGCATTTTTACAAAAGCGCACAAAAGCACCGCCACCAAAACTTTCGCCCCACATCATAATTGCACCAGTTGGCACTAAAATCACCCAGCTAATAGCAGCTAGGGCGTGGATTATGCGAATAAATAAATTAAAGGCGTAAATTTTTTGCCCATCGTGGCGATAATGGCGTGGCCCAACTATTAAATAATGCAAAACAAAAGCAAAAACCACCACAGCAACCAAAATCACTAAGGCATAAGCAAAATAATGTCCGCCTTGAAGCTCTACCCAAAGTGGTGCTAGGCCGTCTTGGTATTTATTTATATTTTCTATGCGGGCATCGCCCCAAATAGCGCTATTTTGCTGGTTGGAGCCACTAGCACCAAAGGCATAAAGCGCGCACAATAAAAGAGCCAAAATTCCTTTCATTATTTATAATCCTAATTCATTTGTGCGCCCTGAGTTTGCCTTGCTAAGGACGCGCTTGCGATATACATTTGAAACTTCGGTGGCATCGCCTACTAATAAAGCATTAGTTGAGCAAATCGCCGCGCACATAGGGATTTTGCCCTCAGCGATGCGGTTTTGTCCGTATAGTTCGCGCTCTTCGTGAGAGTTTGTAGGCTCAGGGCCGCCAGCACACATCGTGCATTTATCCATCGCGCCTTTAATGCCAAAAGCACCATCTCTTGGGAATTGTGGCGCGCCAAAAGGACAAGCATACAAACAATACCCACAGCCTATGCAAGTTTTTTTATCGTGTAAAACTATGCCATCTTCGCGGATATAAAAGCATTTTACAGGGCAAACTTGCGCACAAGGCGCATCGGTGCAATGCTGGCAAGCTATGGTAGAAGATACTTCTTTGCCTTCTATGCCATCATTTAGGGTTATGACCTTACGGCGATTTATGCCTACTGGCACCTCATGTGCTGAGCTACAAGCTACTTGGCAAGCAAAGCAACTAATGCAGCGGTTATTATCTACATAAAATTTCATTCTTGCCATTATTTTGCCTCCTCGTCAAAAAATTGCGTTTTAAACATACTTTGATCTTTGCAACGCTCTAATTGACAAAGTCCGGCATTAAATTCTGAAATTTGCGTAACTATGTCAAAGCCGTAATTTGTTATTGTATTTGAGCTTTCGCCTATGGTGTAAGGTTTTGTGCCCTCAGGATAGCGCGCGCTTAAATCCACCCCTTGCATCACACCAGCAAAATTATAAGGCAAGCAAATTCTATCAGGCGTAACCGAATGCGAATAAATGCATTTGACTTTAATTTTCGTGCCTTGTGGGCTATGAATCCACATATATTCTCCATCAAGTATGCCGTATTTGCCAGCAAGGGCAGGATTTACATGCGCAAACATTTCAGGCGTGATATTTGCTAGGTATTTGCTAGTTCTCTCAAGCATACCAGCACCGCTAAGATTTACAAGGCGCATTGAGCTAATTATCACAGGGAAATCCTTGCTCCAATCTTTTGCTGTTTGTTCGCTTATAAATTTTGTAGATACACGGAAATTTCGCTCTTGGTCGCCAAAGGTTGGGTATTTTTCTACTAAATCTTTTCGCGGGCTGTGAATTGGCTCTCTATGTTTTGGTATAGGATCTACAAACTCCCAAACCATAGCGCGCGCTCTTGCATTACCACAAGGGCTAATGCCGTATTTTTCGCAGTATTTTAAGATTGTGCCACTATAATCCATACTCCACGAGCTACCCATTTTTTCTTTTTCTTCTTTGCTTAGGGTTATGCCAAGGACTTTTTCTATGTTATTTTTGGTGATTTGTGGGTAGCCACCTTTTATTTTTGAGCCAGCTATTGTTACGCTCTCATCAGCAAGCTGGCTTATGCCATTATGCTCTAAGCCAAAACGATTTCTAAATCCCATACCGCCTTGCCATACAGGTGTGCTTATATCATACATTATAGGCGTGCCTGGGTGGTTTTTGTTCCAGCAAGGCCACGGTAAGCCGTAGTATTCACCAGCTACTGGGGTGCCTTCTCGTCCTTTTAAGGTATTTGGATCAAAATTTTCCCAATTTTGCTGATGTCTTTTTAATCTATCTGCTGTGCGCCCCATATTGCCTATGCTTTGAGTGCATCTTGCGATTTCATTTGTAGCATCATCTGGCCAAATAAAACTATCTTTTACTACCTTTGGCTCTCCATCTACAATATCCATCATCAAGCCCTTGACATATTCATCATAAAAGCCAAATTTTTTAGCAAAAAGCATCATTATTTCGTGGTCTTGTTTGCTTTCAAATATAGGCTTAATAACTTGTGAGCGCCATTGTGCTGAGCGGTTAGTAGCGCTTACATAACCGCTACTTTCAAACTGAGTACAAGCTGGCAAGATATAAACTCCATCTTTTCTCTCACTCAAAATCGCCACTTCATTAACAAAAGGCTCTACAATCACTAGCATATCAAGCTTATCTATGGCTTGTTTGATTTTGGTTAAATGCGCCATAGAGGTTATGCCTGTGCCTTGAACCCATAGCACGCGTAAATTACCGCTAGAAAAGGTATTTTCTTCTTTTAGCACGCCTTGCCACCATTTAGAAAGCGAATAACCCTTTTCATTACGCCAAGTGCGCTCTTCTGGGTGATTTTGGTTGTAATAAAAATATTGTTTAAAATTTGTCCCTTTTACAGCTTGGCCTAATTTATCTCGTGGCTCTTTTACGCTAGTTGCAAAACGCTTGATAAACTCATCATAGTCTTGCCCCCAGCCCTTACAATAATGCCTCCACGCCTCATCGCCCAAGCCATAATAACCCGGCAAAGAATCTGCTAAATTATTCATATCTGTTGCGCCTTGGACATTATCGTGGCCACGGATTATATTACAGCCACCGCCTTTTATGCCCATATTACCAAGGACTAGCTGAATGATAGAATAAATCCTTGTATTAGAGCTACCAACAGAATGCTGAGTAACGCCAAGAGCCCAAGCCAAGGTAGCAGGCTTAGTAGTAGCAAAAATGCGAGTGATTTGTATTAACTGCTCTGCTGGTATGCCTGTAACATTTTGCGTTTCTTCTGGCGTCCATTTTGCCGCTTCTTCACGGATTTTTTCAATGGCATAGGTGCGAGTTTTTAGCATATTTTTATCTTCCCAGCCATTTTTAAAGATCAAATGAAGCATGCCATAGCCAAATGCTATATCAGTTCCTGGGCGCAAACGCACATAATAATCAGCCTTTGCTGCTGATTTTGTATAAACAGGATCTACTACTATTAATTTTGCATTATTTCTATCTTTGGCTTGTAAAAAGTGCTTCATAGCACCAACTGGATTTGCCACGGCAGAATTTGCGCCTATTAGTAAAATTACCTTTGAATTCGCAGCCACATCACCAAAGTGATTTGTCATAGCGCCATAACCCCAAGTATTCGCCACACCGGCGACTGTTGCGCTATGTCAAATGCGGGCTACATGGTCTATATTATTAGTGCCCCAAAATGCCGCAAATTTTCTAAAATAAAAGGCTTGCTCGTTGCTAAATTTAGCTGAGCCTAAAAACTCCACGCAATCAGGTCCATCTTCGGCTCTAATTTGTAAGAGTTTATCGCCTATTTCGTTTATGGCTTGCTCCCAGCTAAGACGCTCCCATTTGCCATTTACCTTTTTCATAGGAAATTTTATGCGCTGTTTTGATTTGGTTAGATCTATTTGATCTATGCCCTTACAGCAATGGCTACCTTGTGACATAGGATGATTTATAGCCATATCTTGGCGCACCCAAACACCATCTTTTACCTCAGCTTCTATGCCACAACCCGCACTACAAATTGAACATATTGTGCGCACTTTTTTTGACCCAGGATATGGATCTGGCGCATTTGCAGGTAATTGACTTAGTGTTTGGTTGCTAGCACCAAATAAAGTAGAGCTAGCCGCACCAAGCGTGGCTAGCTTTAAAAACGAACGCCTACCGATTTTGCTCTCGCTCATGTTTATCCTTTCATAAATTTTGATCTTTATAACTTACTAAATTATATTTATTAGTATGCGATTTTATAATATTGCTCCCATATTTTTGTTTTATGATAAAGCACTTCTTTTTTCTTTGATTTACCGCTTACTACGCCATTGCTTGAAGTTTCTTTGCTTGAAGGGCCAACGCTAGCAGCTCCAAGGCTTACCGCACCAGCTATGGCGCCTATTTTCAGGCTTTTGCGTAAAAACTCGCGTCTATTTTGCATTTTGTTCCTTTCTGTGTAGTTTATCGCGTAAAATTGTAATAAATTGCTTTTTAACATATACTTTATTTAGAAATTAGTTATTTTTTATAAGTTTGCATTAAGAAATCTTAAAATAATGAAATAGTCAATAATTTTATATAATTCTTTAAAATTTAGGCTTTTTATTTAAGAGTTAATTACTGCTTAATTTAAAATTTTAAGTTGAGGTAGTTTAGAATTTATTTATTCAAAATTTTAGTTTTTGAGCGATAAATTTTAATTGCGTATAAATAACTCTAACTCATTTAATTTTAAAGATTTAGATTGTAAATTAGCGCTAAATATCGCTATATAATAAAATTTGTATTTAAATTTTAATTTAAATCAGTAAATTATTTTATTTTATAAAAGGCTAAATTCATCCCAGTGGATTTTGCTTTTTGCGCTTGGCATTTTGGTTTTAAATGGCTTCATAGCCATTGCTGTTTTTGCCATACTTGTAGCCTTTTTAGGTGGTGCTTTTATGTTTAAAAATACTCGCTCGACATTCATAAACTCATTCATAATATTTGCGAGTGCTTTAAAAATTTTAGCATCTTTATGAGCCATTAAAAGCTCGCAAAGCTCGTCTATAAAAGGATTTAGCACGGCAATAATTAGCTCATTTGCAAGCTCTAAGCTATTGTAATTTTGCTCTTTTATAATTTGTGCGTTTTCATTTAAGCTATCTTTTAAAAACGAACTAACAAGCGCAAGGACAAAGCCTATAAAATCCTCGCTTTCTTGGCAGATTTTAAAATTTCTTCTATATTTGCTTTTTTTTAAAATTTCAATTACTTTAAGCCTTTGTGCGCCATTATCGCGCCCTTCATCATAAAATGATATATTCAAAGGAATATTTCCGTAGCTTAAATCAAAAAGCACAGCATTTTGCTCTGTTTTAAACTCAGCAAAATCAATCCCACCCAGCAAGTCAAAATCGCCTTTATTTTCATCACTTAAAGGGCTTTGTGCTAAGTAGCTGGCTTGATTTTTAAAAACATTAAATCTGCTATCATCATCGCCATAAAAGAAAAAAGCAAAGGCTAAAAACTCATAATAATAAGCCCTTGCGCGCGTGAGGTTTTGGTTATTCATTTGTATTTTCTCTTTTTTTGAAATATTTTTTATAAGCAAGCAGGCCCACAACTAGTAAAATTGAGCCATAAATTAAATAGCGCAAGATATTTAAAGTGGTGCGGTTTGAGCTGCCAATGGCGTTTTCTAGCGTGATGTTTTTGCTAGTTGCTATGCGCTCGCAAATATCAGCGTAGCCATTTAATAAAGCAGCGTTATAGATATCTTCTGCTTTATTTGCCACCAAAATAGGCAAAATCGAGCCTGTGTTTGGGCGCGGACTTAAAATTTCATCTTTATCTACTAAGCTCGCATCTGAAAGAAATAAATCCACCTTGCCACTTTTTTGGCCTGCCTTAGCTGGCACAAGCACCAAAAGAACATAAGGCGCACGCGGTAAATGCGGCTTTACAAGCTCATTTAAACTTAGATTATTTTTGTTTTGGCTTGTTAGTAAAACTACTTTTATGCCGGTTTTGCTTTCAAGCTCTTTGCCTAGTTTGCCTATTTTATCTAAAACATTAGGATTTAAAAGCCTTGCATCATCTATAACATTAGCATTCAAAAAATAAGATAAAAAGAAAATAAATATAAAATTTCTAAACACAAAAAACCCTTAAATAAAAAAAGCGAGCCAGCAAATGCAAGCTCGCTTAAATTTGCTAAGAGCTTATGCGCTACATAAGCTCATCTTAAAAAATCAGCCGATAAAAAGGTGATTTGGGGTTAATACGCTCCACGCGCACACAGCCGCTGAAATTATAAGCCCAAGAACGATGATATAATCAAGTACTTTCATATTTACTCCTTGGTTCTCATTATTTTAAATTTAGTATCGGTATTGTCTAGCATTTTCACATCTGTTAATTCGCTACGCTCAAAATCATAAGGCTTTTGCATAGCATCTTGTTGGGCGATTATGCCTAAGTATGTAAGCACCGCTAATATACTAAGTAGCAATACAGTAGCTATTAACATACCAGGAATTCCTTGAAATGCAAATACGCTTCTATTTGTATTTTCCATCTTATTCTCCTCTTAGTGAGCTTATGTATGCGCCAACGGCTTTTTCTTGTACAGCATTTAGCACGCCTGTTGTCGAAAAATTAGGCATTGAGCCGATAAAGCCATTTTTGCCGTGATTTAACACATCAACTACAAATTCGCCACTGCCGTATTTTGTAAGATCAGGCGCCATTGCATCCATTCCCTTGCCATCTTCGCCATGACAAGCTGTGCAAGTTACATAAGCTTGGCGTCCTGCTTCTACAAGAGCTGGGTTTTTGGTTTGTTTGATAGCTGAAATTTCAAGTGCTACATAAGCAGCTATGGCTTTTGCCGTAGCATCATCTATGCCTAAATCAGCGCCTTTTGACATTTCGCCAAGAGGATAATTCATACCTTTTGAGCCTTGAACTATTGATTGATAGATGGCTTCTTCGCTACCCCAGGCTGTAAGATCTGCTGCTTTGCCATTTATGCCAGTAGCATCTACGCCGTGGCATTGAGAGCATTGGACTAAAAATACTTGCTCGCCCATTCTAATCAATTCATCGCCTTGAACATTCGCAAATTTTGATTCAAAAGATGTGTTATAGGCTTTTACTTCTTCGTTATATTCGCCGATTTGTGAATATGAGTTTAGCGGATAACCCACTAAAAAATACCATAAAGCCCAAATAATCACACCAGCAAAGCACACAGCCCAGCCTACTGGCAATGGGTTTTTGTATTCGCCGATACCATCCCAATTTTCTTCGCTTAGTTCGCCTTTTTCCGATTTTGCTTTCATAGCTCCAAATAGCCTGACTACGACTACAACTGTAATCAAAATAATAGCTATGGCGCCGATGAAAGTAAGTAAGTTGATATTATCACTTAAATTAAACCATTTCATTTACTGCTCCTATTATCGCTAGATGTAGAGTTTTGTTTAGCTTCTATGGTTTTATCATCTAAATTATCATCTAGGGCTAAACGGCTGTATTTTTCGTAGTTTCTGCGCCCTGACTTTTCAGAGCGAGTTAGATGAAACCAATAGCTATATAATATAACCACCATAGCGACAAGAAGGATAAAAAAACCATATCCTTGAAGTTCTCTCATAGTCTCTACACTCATAGCTTTGCCTTATTTCAAGCTATTTAGATATGCTATTAACGCTACTATTTGGCGGATTTCGCCACGAGCGAATGCATCTTTAACATCTTGATCTTTCATTTGATCAACTATAGCCTGCGCCTCTGCTTTTACTTGTTCTTGCGCTTCTTCCCAAGTGCCTAGTTTAGGATTACCTTCTGTATCATAAGGCACATTAAATACCTTCTTAACAGTTAAAGCCTCAGCATAAGCTGTTTCTATATTAGCATTTTTGCTAAACATATGTTTGTATGCTGGCATTATCGAGCCTGGCACCATCATAACTGGATCTTTCATATGATTTTCATGCCAATCAGCTGTGCGGTAATTACCTACGCGAGCTAAGTCAGGGCCCGTGCGTTTTGAACCCCACAAAAATGGGCGGTCGTAAGCAAATTCGCCACTTATTGAATAAGCACCGTATCTGTCAGTTTCGCTTTTAAACGGACGGATTAACTGTGAATGACATGCATTACAGCTATCGCTGATATAAACATGACGCCCGGCAAGCTCTAATACGCTATAAGGTTTAGTATCTTTTGTAGGTCTTGCTCTATCAGCAAAATCAGGTAAAATTTCAACTATACCAGCATAAGCAATAAATACAAAAACAAAAACTGCGAAGAAGAATGGATTTTTTTCTAACCAACTAAACATATCATCCTCCCTTACGCTGCCATTGGTGATGCGCTAACAGGCTCTTTTTCAAGCTCTCTTGCGCTCAAAGATTTTAGTATGTTATAAACAAACATGAAAAAGCCTATTAAATATAATAAGCCACCTATAGCGCGTATCCAGTAGTATGGGATAAGCACGGTTACTGTATCTATAAAGGTGTAAGCTAAATTGCCGTATTCATCAGTGGCGCGCCACATCATACCTTGTGTGATACCTGCTATCCACATAGACGCAAAATATAACACGATACCAGTTGTTTGGATCCAAAATTGTGCTTCCATTAAAGATTTAGAATAAATTTCGCGCTTAAATACGCGTGGGGTCATATGATAAAGCGCTGCCATAGTCATAAAGCCAACCCAGCCAAGTGTGCCATCGTGCACATGCCCTGGTATCCAGTCTGTAAAGTGCGCTATGGCATTTACTGATTTGATAGAAAGAATTGGTCCTTCAAGGGTTGAGAACATATAAAATGTAGAAGCTAAAATCATAAATTTAATAAGCGGACTTTCGCGGAGTTGATCCCATTCGCCTTTCATTGTAAGCAAGATATTTATGGCTGAACCCCAGCTTGGCAAGATAAGCACCACTGAGAAAATTGAACCCATAGTTTGCATCCAATCAGGCACGGTTGAATAAATTAAATGGTGTCCGCCAGCCCATAAATACACAAACATCAAGCCCCAAAATGCAAATACAGAAAGTTTGTAGCTAAAAATAGGTTGCCCGCTTTCTTTTGGTAAGAAATAATAAATTTGTGCGATAATTGCCACTGTGAAAACAAATGCTACGGCGTTATGTCCCCACCACCATTGCACTAGCGCATCGTTGCTGCCAGCATACATAGAAACAGAATGCCACCAATCACCCATGCCAGCTACAAAATAAGTAGGCACAGCCATATTATTAAACAAATAAAGCATTGCTACACCTAAAAATGTCGCTACATAATACCAAATAGATACATATAGCGTTTTTTCACGGCGTATGCCTATAAGTCCAAAGATTGAAATGCCCCAAAGCACCCAAACTACTACAACCAAAAGATCTATCGGCCATTCAAGTTCTGCGTATTCTTTTGAAGTAGAAATACCAGCAAATAGCGTAACTACCGCAAGAGCGATAACCACAATATAAAGCCAAAAATGTAAATAGCCAATGAAAGTAAGAAATTTGCTTTCATTCATTGACACCTTCAAAACTCTTTGGCCTACATAATACCATGTCGCCCAAATACCTGAAAGCATAAAGCCATATACCACGCCATTGGTATGTAATGGCCTAAGACGGCTAAAAGTGCCATATTCTCCAGCTATATAATTGAGATCTGGGTATGCCATTTGAAACGCTATAAGCGTGCCAATTCCCATACCCACGATGCCAAAAATTAGCGTAGAAAACATGAACAATTTAGCAACGCCAAAGTCGTAATTTAATGCATTGCTTGGTTGCATCAAGTCCTCCTGTGATGGAATTATCATTAAATGATGCGTAATTTTAACAAAAATTGATAAAACTATTGCTTAAATTTGTATTAAATTTGCGTTAAATTTTAAGTAAGTTTTTAAATAACACTGATGTTATCTAAAATAAATAAAAACACGAAATAATCACTAAAAATATTAATTACATTAAATATATATTAAAAATAATTTTTCTAATATTTTTAAACAAAATGAAAAATATTTTTTCTTAAATTTTAATTTTTACTTTTTTAAAATAAGACAAATTTTAAAATTTTAATCTCAATATGCTCGCAAAATTAAACCCAAAACAAAAATATTTGCCTAAAAATAAATGCAAAAAATCACAAAGGCTTGCTTTAAAATATCTTTAAAATAAACGCCCAGCCACAAATGCTTGCCAAGCAAACCCACATTAAAATTTTAACTTTATTTTTTAATAAAAATTAAATCAAACTTACTTTTTTTTACCAAAGAACGCTTTTTTTCTATGTTTTGGGCTGGGGTTTTGGTTTGGCTTTTTAGCTCTTCGATTAAAATTTCATATTCATTGATTTGTTCTTTTAGGCGCAAAATCACATCAACGCCGGCTAAATTCACTCCCAAATCTCGCGTCAAGCATAAAATAGTTTTAATCTTGTCCATATCTTTTTGGCTGTATAAACGCATTTTGCCGTCTGTGCGCGATGGTTGTATTAAACCCTCGCGCTCGTATTGTCTTAGGGTTTGTGGATGGATATTTAGCACCTTGGCAACAACGCTTATTAAAAACACTGGCTCATCATAGTTTTGCTGCATTTTATAGCCTTTCTTGGAGTAGTTTTTTTAGCTCTAAATCAAGAGTATTAACATCTGGTAAAACCACGCTCACGCTAAGATATAAATCGCCAAAGATCCCGCTTTTGCGATTTGGCACGCCATAGCCTTTGATGCGGATTTTTTGAGCGTTTTTTGTGCCAGGGGCGATTTTTAAACTCACATCTTTTTTAAAGGTATGAACGCTTATGCTACCTCCAAAAAGTGCTGTTTTTAACGGCACTTCAAGGTTTGCGTATAAATCATCTCCATCGCGTTTAAAATTTTCATCTGTTTTGATTTTTACCATTAAAATAGCATCGCCATTTTGCCCTTTATAACTTCTGCCCTTGCCTTTTAGCCTAAGTTTTTCGCCATCATTAATGCCTGCTGGGATTTTAAAACTAATGGCAACTCCATTTATATCAATGCTTTTTTTAGCGCCATTTACAGCATCTTCTAAACTTATGCTGATTTCATAATTTATATCCAAGCTAGCGCCAGCATTCATTCTATTATTAAAGGCGAAATTTTGCCCACTAAATCCATCAAACTCAAATCCCCCAAAACCATCTTGGCTAAAACTTGCTCGCTTTTTGCTACTAAAACCGCCACCAAAAATACTATTTAAAATATCATTTATATCAGCGCCATTGCCTTGATAAAATTTGTGAAAATCTTGCCCGCCAAACATTGAATCGCCGTGCGTGTCGTATTGCTTTCTTTTATTTTCATCGCTTAAAATTTCATAAGCGGCGTTGATTTCTTTAAATTTTTCTTCGGCACCTTCATCTTTATTTACATCAGGATGATATTTGCGTGCTAATTTGCGGTAGGCTTTTTTGATCTCTTCGCTACTTGCGCCTTTTTGGACACCTAGGGTTTCGTATAAGCTGTTATTCATATTGCTTTTACCTCACTTATAATTTTTGCGCGTGATTATATCATAAAACCTTAGTCAAATTTACTCAAGTTTTTAAAATTTTTGGCATTTATTTTACATTTATTTGCGATTTAAGGCTAATTCTTATAATTGCAAAACATTTTTTAATAAAGGATTAAAATATGAAAAAAGCATTTTTATCTTTGTTTATGTGCGGGATTTTAAGCGCGGCTAGCATTAGTTTTAAAGATGCACCTAGCGATTATGCGCGCTCTAATCCGGCTGATTATGGCGGAGTGCTAAGCTTTTCTAGCTCCATAAGTGCTGCAAAAAAATCAGTAGTAAATATCTCCACATCTCGCACAATCAAAACTAATTTTCACGCTCTAAGCCCTTTTAATGATCCGTTTTTTGAAGAATTTTTTGGCTTTAAATTTAATACCCCACAAAATCAAAAAAGCCAAAAAACAAGCGGTTTAGGCTCAGGCGTGATAATCTCAAATGACGGCTATATCGTAACAAATAACCATGTGGTTGAAGATAGCGATGAAATAAGCGTAACAATGCTAGATAGTTCAAAAGAATATAAAGCCAAAATCATCGGCACAGATTCTAAAACGGATTTAGCAATTATTAAAATTGAAGGCAAAGATTTTTTAGCCATTAGTTTTGCTGATAGCTCAAAACTGCTTGAAGGTGATGTTGTATTTGCTATTGGCAATCCTTTTGGAGTAGGCGGGAGCATAAGTCAGGGGATAATCTCGGGCTTAAATAAAAATAATATTGGCTTAAATCAATATGAAGATTTTATCCAAACAGATGCGAGCATTAACCCTGGTAATTCAGGTGGTGCGCTTGTAGATAGTAGGGGCGCGTTAGTTGGCATAAACTCAGCCATTTTAAGCAGAAGTGGCGGTAATAACGGCATAGGTTTTGCCATACCATCAAATATGGTAAAAGATATAGCCCAAAAGTTAATTAAAGATGGCAAAATCACCCGTGGCTATATAGGCGTAAGTATTGGCAATCTCACAAACGATCAAAAAGAGCTGTATTTAAATAAAGAAGGCGCTTTAATAATGAGCGTTCAAGAAGGCAGTCCAGCCGATAAAGCAGGGCTAAAACGCGGAGATTTAATAATTAAAGTAAATGATAAAACAATAGACAGCGCAACCAATCTTAAAAATTTCATCGGTGCCTTAGAACCACACAGCCAAATAAATATTTCATATGAAAGAGCAAATAAAATTGATAATGTGAGGGTGAAATTAGCAGATTTAGATGGCAACTCTTCTAGCATAAGTGCTGGAAATGCTAGTGTTTTTGGGCTAGAAGTAGCTAATCTAACAGATAATATCCGCAAGAAATTTCAAATCTCACAAAACGCAAAAGGCGTGGTAGTAACAAAAGTAGAAGATAATTCACAAGCTAAAAATGTAGGCTTTATGAAAGGCGATTTAATCGTGCAAGTAAATCAACGCGCCATTGAAAAAGTAAGCGATTTAAAAGCAGAGCTAACAAACACGCAAACAATCGGCAAACGCTCGATGGTATGGATAATGCGCGGTGAAATGACAATGGGCTTAGTGCTTAAATAATTAGCCTAAAAATCTTAAAGCTTTTGGATTAAAAAGGCTTTAAGATTATTTAAAATTTTAAATATATGAAATTTTATGAGTTTGAGATTAAAATATTTAAAAAAAATGTAAAACATCTGCGCTTGAAAGTGGCTAAAAATGGCGATATAAGTTTAAATGTGCCACTTTTTACCTCGCAAAAATCTGCTTTTGAATTTTTAGAATTAAATCTTAGCTGGCTACGCAAAACCACCGCTAAAATCAAGCAAAACTCCATAAACGCAAATGAAATTTTATATAAAGGCCAAAAATATAAGCTTAGTTTTGATGAAAATATAAATGGCGTAAAGATTTGGCTTTTTAATATCACCGCAAAAGATCAAGCAATCTTACAAGATTATTTAATCAAGCAGGCTAAAATTATGCTAAATGCGTATATATCGCATTATGCCAAGCTAATTAATAAGCCAATAAAGCGCGTAAGTTTTAAAAAAATGAAAACGCGCTGGGGTAGCTGTAATCACAAAAAAGCTTACATCAACTTAAACACCGCGCTAATTCATAAGGATCCAAAATTTGCTGAATATGTGGTGTTACACGAACTAGCACACTTGCGTTTTAATCATCATCAAAAAAGTTTTTATGATTATATAGCTAGTTTTATGCCAGATTATAAAGAGCGCATAAAACTTGCATAATTTAATAAAAACTCGCTATAATCGCATTTCTTTCAAATTTTAAATCAGCACCTTAGCCAAAAGAGATAAAATGAAATATAAACTTGATTGTAAAGAAAATTTTAAAGATAGCTTGCTTTTTTGGATTGCTCGCTTTGTAAAATATAAACTAACCACACTTTCAAATAAAGAATTACGCGAACCTGCCGTGCTAGCTAGCATAAACTACGAACTAACAAAAGGCGTAAAAAATATAAACCAGCTAGATGGCTTAGTAAAAAAAGCTAGAAATGCCGGACTAGCTGGTGTTAATACTTATTTTGCTCCACTTAAAAAAATTTATGAAGTTTTGGGTTTTTATGGCTTAAATAGCTTAGCACAAATCGATGAAGAGTTAATTAGCGAAGTGCTTGCAAGCACGACAGGCGCGCTATCAGATGCTAGCAAAAAAAATTTTCGTATGGCGACAATTAATTTTTTCAAATACCTTAGCCGCCAAAACGATGAAAACGGCAAGGCGCATGTTTATGATATAGAGCTAAAAAATTGGGGCGGAATTACTGGCAATAAGGGCGTGAAATTGCCTGAGTTTATGAATGAAGATGAGGTGCATAAATTTTTAAACGCCATTGATGAGATGGATTTTAAAAAAAATACCGCTAGAAATCGTTTGATTATTAAGATTATCATTTTTACAGGCATTCGCGTAAGCGAGGCATTAAGTATAAAAAGGCGCGACATTACAGCAGATGGTGATATATTCACCATTCGCATACGCGCCAAGGGCAACAAATATCGCATTGTGATGATTAAAAGGCATTTGATAGAGCATTTAATTGATGAAATGGGGATAAATTATGCAAGTAGTGATGGCCTGCTTTTTACAAATTCCAAAGGCACGCATCTTACGCAAGCATATATTAGCCGTATTGTCGAGCAGGTGTTGTTTTGTGCTGGGATACGCAAGGAAAAAAACGGCGCGCATATGCTCCGCCATACCTTTGCTACTATGCTTTATAAAAAACAAAAAGATTTGGTGCTAGTTCAAGAAGCGCTCGGGCATTCTAGCCTTGATACATCGCGCATTTACACGCATTTTGATAGCTCAAAATTACGCATTGCCGCACAAGTGGCTGAGGATTTGGATAAAAATGCTTGAAATTTTAAAATTTTAAAGATTAAAATTTTGTTTTAATTAAGGGTTTTTGAGTTTTGCTTTAACTAAGTTTATATCAAAAATGCCGTTTTTCCCACGCGATTTGCGTGGTAAACACTCTTGCGTAATAGCCGTCTTTGCTAAGATTTTGGATAATTTATAAAGCTTGTAAGCGCGTGGGTTTTTGGCTTTTTTGCTCGTTTGGCTCACTGCGCAAAGAAACAAAACCAAGTATGGGAATTTCAAAGGTATCTTTTTTTAAGTTGTATTTAAGTGGTTGGGGGTAAAATACATTCCTTTAAAATTTCTTAATCCAAAGGATACATAATGTCAAGTGTAATCAAACAAGAATCCACCTCTGCTGGTAGAGTGGTGAATAACTCCAAAAAAGACATTGATGCCATTTGTGCGAAAAAATATGGACAAAAATGGTATCAATACCGCAAAAAATGGGCTGATGCGTCAAATCACATTATGCAAGATTTTCCGCTTTTTGTTCGTTTTGAAAATCAATTTAAATGTAATGCTAGGTGTACTATGTGCGTTCATGGTCATAAGGATTTAAGAGATGATTATAAATATGATGGTTATTTGCCCTTTGATGTCTTTAAGAGGCTTGTTGATGAGTGTGATGAACACGGCTGTCCTTCTATTGGTGCTTCTCAAACAAATGAACCCCTACTTGACCCTGATATCATCGAAAGGCTTGAGTATTTAAGTAAAAAACCAAGCATTATGGATATACATTTTAACACTAATGCTTCTTTGTTAAGCGAAGAAAAAAGCAAAAGAATACTTGATACAAATGTTACAAGAATGAATTTTAGTGTTGATGCCATCACAGAAGAAACTTATAAAAAAATTCGTATCGGGCTTGATTTTAAAACAGTGTTAAAAAATATCGACTCGTTTTTAAATTTACGCGCAAAAATGGGTAAAGAGTTGCCCATTGTTCGTGTTAGCTTTTTATTGCAAGAAAAAAACAAACACGAGCTTGAAGCCTTTAAGGAATTTTGGGTTGATAAGGTTGATTATGTAGCCGTTCAAAGATATGTGCCTATTTCTCCATTCGATGATGAGCGAAGTTACGCAATTAGCGATGCGCCTATTTCTGGTAAGCAAAGCTGTTCTTATCCTTTTGAATCTTTGTTTATCCACGGCGATGGCTTGGTCGTGCCTTGCGCATCACACAGGGCAAAGCACATTGCTGTTGGCAACATTTATGAAAGCTCTATTTATGATATATGGCATTCAAAGGGTATGGACGAGTTAAGAAAAGCTCATATAAGCGGGGATTTAAGCAAAACAAAACTTTGTGATACTTGCTTGTTTAAGGGATAAGAAATGAAAAAAATCGTTTATGTTCCTATGGCAGCTGATATTATCCACCCTGGACATTTAAATATCATCAAAGAGGCTTCAAAGCTTGGCTATGTTATCGTTGGGCTTTTTACGGATAAAGCCATAGCAAGTTACAAAAGAGTGCCTTTTATGAATTATGAACAAAGAAAAATCATCGTTGAGGGCTTAAAAGGCGTTGATGAGGTTGTGCCTCAAGATGAAAAAGAATACGACAACAACCTTTTAAAATACAAGCCTCATTATCTAGTTCACGGAGATGATTGGAAAGATGGTCCTTTGGCAAGTAGCAGGGAAAAAGCCATAAAGTTAATGGCAAGCTGGAAAGGCGAAGTGATAGAGCCAAAATACACTAAAAACATCTCCTCAACCCAAATCAACAAAAGCTTAAAAGAACTTGGCGTTTTACCTCAAATTCGCCTTGCGTCTTTACGCAAAATTTTAAACACAAAGCCTATCATTAAAGGCATAGAAGCGCATAGTGGCTTAAGCGCTATGATAGTTGAGAATGCAAGTATTAAAGATAAAGACGGCATCAATCAAAGCTTTGATGTGATGTGGTTAAGCTCTTTGACAGATAGCAGTTCTAAAGGAAAGCCAGATATTGAATTTGTGGATTTAACCTCAAGGATTAGCACGGTTAATGACATTTTAGAAGTTTCTACAAAACCTATCATTTACGATGGGGACACAGGCTCACAAATTCCGCATTTTGCGATGATGGTAAAAAGGCTAGAACGACTTGGCGTGAGTGCTGTTGTGATAGAGGACAAAATGGGCTTAAAGAAAAATTCTTTGCTTGAAGGAGAAGCAGCCAAACACACACAAGATTCAATAGAAAATTTTTGCGAAAAAATCAAAGCAGGGAAAAAGGCAAGGCTTACAAATGATTTTATGATAATCGCTCGCATTGAAAGCTTGATTTTGGGTGTTGGAATGGATGATGCCATTAAAAGAGCAAAGGCTTATTTAGAAGCTGGAGCAGACGGCATTATGATACATTCTCGCCAAAAAGACGGCAAGGAAATTTTAGACTTTTGTAAGCTTTACAATGAGCTTGAAAATCGCAAATTTTTAATGGTCGTGCCTACAAACTATCCATCTTTGAGCGAAGATGACTTAAAAGAAGCTGGGGTTAATATCATCGTTTATGCAAATCAACTCCTGCGTTCTGCTTACAGTGCTATGCTTGAAACCGCACAAAGCATTTTAGAGCATAAAAGAGCATTAGAAGCTGATAAAAAATACATTAAAGCCATTGATTTAATCGCACTTATCAAGGAAAATTAAGTGTTAGATTCTAAAGAATTTGCCTTATTTTTAAAAGAGCATATAGGGCTTTTTGCTGGTGTGCCTGATAGCCTTTTAAAGCCTTTAAATTCAGCCTTAAATGAGCTTATTAGCCCAAATGATTTTTACACAACAGCAAATGAGGGACAAGCCATTGCTTTTGCAAGTGCTTATCATTTAGCTACAAAAAAACTCGCCCTTGTTTATATGCAAAATTCTGGGCTTGGCAATGCCATAAATCCACTTTTATCCTTAGCTGACGAGCTTGTGTATAAGATTCCTCTTGTGATGTTCATAGGGCTTAGGGGCGGTAAAGATGATGAGCCTCAACACAAAAAACAAGGACTTGTTACAAAGGATATTTTGCGCTCTTGCGCTATTTCTTATTTTATTTTAAGCAAGGATTTAAATGAGGCTAAAAGTCAGTGCGAACACGCTTTTAAAGAAAGTTTGCAAAATTCAAAAATCATTGCTGTTTTAGTCGAAAAAGACAGCTTTGCCCCATTTAAAAGCTCTTTAAATTCTAAAACAACAGCATCAAATTTAAAAAGAGAAGAAGCCATTTCTATCATTTGTGAAAACTATAAAGATGCAAAATTTGTATGCACCACAGGTCATATCGGACGAGAATGCTATGATTTACGCGATAAAAAAGGCGAAAAACACAACAATGACTTTTTAGTCGTTGGCTCTATGGGCTTTGCAAGTAGCATTGCCTTTATACTTTCAAAATACACAAAAAAACAAATCATTTGTTTAGATGGAGACGGTGCTTTTTTAATGCACCTTGGAGCAGTTTCAAATTTTAAAGGAAGCAAATTCTTGCATATAGTGCTAAATAATTTTGCTCACGGCAGTGTGGGCGGACAGGCAACAAACGCTAGTAATGTTGATTTTGTACAAATTGCAAAGGCTAGCGGCTATGAAATCGCCATTCAAGTAAGCAATGAAAAGGATTTAAAAGAAAAATTAAAAGAGATTGAGGGCAGGAATGGTTTGATATTTATAGAAATTCTTGTCAGCAAAGAAGCCAGAAAAGATTTGGGTCGCCCAAAGGACATTTTAGCCTTAAAGCAAAAATTTTGCGAAGGTTTAAGATGAAACAAGGCTCAGTCGTTTGGTTTTGTGGTTTGGCTGGAAGTGGCAAATTTTTTAAGCAAACAAGGGCAAATTGTCGTAGTAAGCATGATTTTACTTTTTAATGAAGTGTATGAATTTAACAGAGCAAATTGTGTAAATTATTTTGAAATTTTCGTAGAATGTGAATTTGACGAGCTTAAAAGGCGCGATAAAAAAGGACTATATACAGGTGCTTTGCAAGGAAATATAAAAAATGTCGTTGGTGTTGATATAAAATTTGATGAGCCAAAACCAAATTTAAGGCTTGATAATACCAAGCTAGATAAACTCGGTGAAAAGGCAAAGTTTATTTTTGATGAATTTATAAAATTTTATCCCTCAAGTTCAGAACACATTTTTTCAATTCCAATTCTTTATAAATTCAGGTTAAGCAAAAGCGGATAAGGGTGATTTGTATCAATATAATTAAGAGACGGTGATTTTTCCCTGCCCGTAAGTGATTTTTACATTATTCATTTTTTGCTCCTTTTTTATGAGATTTATCATAAAATTTCAAAAATTCATCACACAAAACTTGCGCCTTTTGCTCTAAATCCACCGCCTTGCTATTTTCAAGCACTAGATTTGGGTGTGGCGTATCATAGGCAATATCAACGCCTACGACATTTGCTATTTCACCACTTAGTGCTTTTGTGTAAAGTCCTTTTTGGTCGCGTCTTTTAAGCTCGCCAAATTCACACTCAACAAAAACTTCAAAATAATTTTGTAAAGTCGCGCGGTTAAATTCATACACTTCATTAAAAAGCGAAATCGTGCTAACGATAACAATCTGCCCTTGTTTGCTTAAAAAATTCGCTAGTTTTGAGCGTTTGATTGCCATATCGATACGCCCATTTTTGTCATAAGAAAAATGCCCAAAAATTTCTCGCGATTCATCGCCGTCTAAATAAATAACATTGTCAAATTTTGCCCTTAAACGCTCATTTAAAGCCATTGCCAAAGTGCTTTTTCCGCTACCAGCCAAACCACAAAGCCATATCACAGCACCTTTTTTCATTTTATAACCTCCACTTCTAAATCACTCTTAAAGTCTATCTCGCACCAGCCACCGCTAACTATCACTGCTTTTGCATTATGATATTTATCAATCAATGCTTGCAAAAAGCTCGTCATATAAATGTTATTATAAGGTTGCCCGTCAAAAATTCCATTTTTATCTAGGCTATCATAAAGGGCGATAACCTTATCCAAAAACTTATGTGAAAATTTAAAAAGCCCCATATATTGTGCTTGAATTTCATCTAAATTTTGAGGCTTTTTGCCAAGTTCTGTAATATAAAATTCCCCATTACAATCACGCATTTTTAAGGTTTCAGCATCACTTAAAATATCATCAAATCTCGCACTCCAAAGCCTTTTCCATTCTTTATCAACGCAAATTGCCATATCCGCATTTTTTTTACGCAGTGCCACAATACAAGGCGCAAAATACACAATATCTGCATAAGAAATGATAATATCTTGTTTTTGTTTTTTGCATTCAAGCAAAAAATCCCTAGCGCAAAATAGCGAGTGGAGCATATTTGTGCTTGCGTAATTTTTGTTTTCAAAAAAGTGTTTTAAAGCGAAATTTTGCTCTAAATACTCACGCAAAATTTCAAATTTATATCCGCCTACAACGGCGATTTCATCGCTTTTAAAGCCAGCATTTTGCAAGGCTTGTATCTCATAGTCTATAATCTTTTTTCCCTTATACTCTACCATCGTTTTTGGCACATTTTTGGTAAGTGGCATAAGGCGCGAGCCAAAGCCAGCTGCTAAAATCAACGCCTTTGTTGCTTTCATTTTTGCAAACCTTTAAAATTTAAAATTTCGTGTTTAAATTGATTTAAAATTCTTGTATCATTTAAACCATTTTCCCGCTCAATATGCCACATAAGCGCGTAAAAGGGCAAATTTTTATGTTTAAACGCTTCGGTTGTTTTATCTTGTGCGAGTGCTAAACCTTTTAAATCCGCACCCAAATTAGCAATCGCATAACGATGAAAAGAATTCACCCTAAACTCACTTCCCCAAATATCACGCACCAAATGCGAACCTATATGATTTTGACAAGGCTTTAATGTGCTACCAAAAAAATGCGCCATAAACTGCGCCCCGCGGCAAATGGCTAAAACAGGCATTTTAAGCTCTATACAACGCTTTAAAATTTGTCTTTCATAATCATCACGCATTTTATTTTCTATGCTTTCATCAAATTCGCTTAAATCATTTCCGCCACTTAAAATACAAGCTTTTATCGCGCTTTCATAACTAGAAAATGGAATCTCAAAACACAAAGGCAGGGGCAAAAAGCCTTTAAATTCACTCTTAAAAAGATGTCCCCATTCTAATGCTAAAATTTGTCTTAACTCTTTGTAGGATTCTTGCACGGCAAGTCTTTGAGAGATAGCTATAAACATAGTATTTGCTCGCTTGCACACTCAATTTGAATGATTTTTGCCTTGCTTAATTGCATAAATTTTTCCTCGCCTACACCGATGACTGATGGCAAGGCAAGCTCGCTTGCACGAATTGCCATATGCGAGTTTGCTCCGCCATAGCAAGTAATTAGCCCAGCGATATTTTTAGAAAACAAATAATCATACCCAGGGTCAGCCGCCCTAATCAACACGATTTTTCCCTCTAAATTCTCATCATTTTCAAAGGCTATTTTAGCACTTATGCTTTTTTGAGTGATAAAATTTGGCAAAGAAGTTTGCGTAAAAAAATTATATACTTGCCTTGGTTCATAAAGCAGTGGCGGGAGTTTGAGCGCAAGGGTGATTTTATACTCACTTTTGTGTCGCGCAATCTCGTCCAAAAACCGCTCTTTTGGGTTTTTAGGATAAAGAGATGAATACAGCGTAAAAATGCTTTGAATATCTAAATGCGCCATATTTTCTTTGTCTATATCATAATACGCACCAAGTTCGCCTATGAGTTCTATCGCGTAGCTTAAAAGTTTGCTAAACTCAAATTTCACGCTTTCTCGTCCCTCTATGGCGTCTTTTAAAAAGCTAAAAAAGGCTTGCGAATCTATCTTTAAGCCATTTTGTGTTAAAAGCGTGTCTAATTCTTTCATTTTATTAGAATTTAGCCTAAATGCTTTCTTTTTTGGTTTTTGCGTGTTTGTATGATATGAAAAGTATTTTTCAAATGCCTTGTCATAGCGCGGAGAAAGTATATCATAAGTGCCAGCGCGCAAATGTCCAAATTGTGCTAAAAACTCATTTTTATTTTGTGCGTTTAAATTTACGCTTTGGGCTGAGAGTTTTTTGCTTATGGTGTTTAAAGAATTTAAAAAATCCTCTTTTTGCTCAACATTTAAAAAGCCTATTTCTACGAGCGAATTTAGCATTTGCATTGCTACAAATCCAGCCCTAGCCACACCAGCAAAAGGCAAAGTTCCGTAGCGTTTGCAACACTCCAAAAGCCAATAAATTTTATCTATTAAAGAATAATTTGAATTTTTAACACTCTCAAAAGCCACGCTTAATTTATGAGCCTTTGCGATATCCTTTCTAAATAATGAATTTTTAGGATTTATAATGTCATTTGTGAGATTTAAAAGCGCAAATTCAAGTCTTTTAATCTCATTTTCATTAAAGCCATTTTGGAGTAATTTTTTAAGTTTTTTGGGGCTGTTAAAATCATAGCACGAATACACGATAAAAAATTCGATTTTATCGTGCAGATGTGGCGAATTTATAAGGCTTTGTAAATAAAAATTTACTAATTTTTCAGCAATTTTTTCATCTAAATCTTTTGGCACAAAAGAGTTAAAACTAAGTCGCACATCGATATAGGGCATTCCTAAAAACGAGTGCATTAAAGGGTGGCTCCGCAAGTCCCTATATCCGTAATTATCACGCTGATATGCCCAGATATTGTCCGTGATGATAGCTTTATAAAGGCTAAGCCCAAGGCGTTTAGGACGAGTGCCGATGATTTCGGCAGGATTCCAATCAGGCATAATCCCAAAGATAAATTGCTCTCCCAAAACACCCCATCTTTTTTCTTGTAAATTTTCTAACCTACGATAGAGCCTACCTAATGCTTCTTTTGGCAACGATTTGAATAAATTTAGTTTATTATTCATTACGAGCGGGCGCACTTGCAAACAATAAAGAATTTCTTTGTCGCCAAGATTAGCAAAGGCAAATTCTATATCCAAAAACTCACAAGAAAAAAGTTTTTCACACTCTTTTATCATCGCTATGAGTTGTGCCATTTTTTTGTCAGTGATTTTATCAATTTCATCTTTGTAAGCAAAAAAATTCTTACTTTCTTTACTACTGCCATCTGTGATGGCGTTGCTGCTTCCGCTTTCATCATAAGATATGCAAAAATAAGGCGCAAAATTGTCCTTATCCACGCTAAATGCCACGCCACAAGCGACAATGTTTTGTAAAAAGGGTTGAATCAAAATTTCATCATTGTCATTTGGCATAGAATTTGCAACCTCTTCTAAGGCGTTAAACACCGCATTTTTATCATCGCTTTTGATATTTGCCCTGCTTAAAAATGCCCCAGCATTTGAGTGCGTGTGGCTATCCTCATCGCAAGATGATGAGCGGACAATAATGCGTTTGGAATTTAAAGCTTGAATTTTGGCAAAAATTTGTGCCTTATTTTTTTCTTCATTTTTATCATCTTTTTTTGGCAAATCTTTTTTGCTTAAAATGAGTAATGGCAAAACCTCACCATTACTCAAAAGCCCTTGTAATGCAAGTAAATTTCTGCCTTTGCTTTGGAATTTAAGCCTTTGCATTTTTGTCCTTTTGCTCTTATACCTTTTTTGCACTCCAACACCTTGTGGTGTATTTTATGCGAAATTCATTTGGCAATTTTTCTTTAAATCTCTCACAAATTCGCGCAAATAAATCTTTACCCGCATCAGTTTCTAAATCCCAATAAGGATTTTTTACACTCTGCCACGCCAAAATATAATTTTGCAAACTTTGCGTGAAATAAAAATCTTGCTCTAAATACGAAATTTCATCAAAAAGCTCTTTGTGCGCTTCAATAATAGGGCGTTGGTCTTCGCGTCTAATGCCACGCGTATAATCTGGCACAAATTCTTTGATGATGTTTTCTGCCTTTTCTTGTAAAGGGTCGTTTAAATC
The DNA here is from genome assembly GCA_009827235.1 of Candidatus Campylobacter infans. GTDB lineage: Bacteria > Campylobacterota > Campylobacteria > Campylobacterales > Campylobacteraceae > Campylobacter > Campylobacter infans. Next base: position 53,926 of record SPMW01000002.1, read on the forward strand.
CCTGTGATTCCACATACAAGAAAAGTAACCATCATTTTTTAGCAACCTATGTGTTTGCTTTAACGCTTCGTTTCTATCCATCACATTAAAACTGCTACCAAAGGTTACCCAGTCAAACGCGCCACTTTCTAAGCCATTTTCAAGCCCAGTAGCACGCACCCACTCTATATTTTGCCCCTTTGTGCGAGCAATGCCAATTTCTCGCATCGCATCATTTGGCTCTACTGCTACCACTTTTAAGCCCCTCTCACAAAGCATTATGCTTAGATTTCCTGTCCCAGCACCAATATCAGCAACTTTAAGCGAAGTTGCGCCTCTACTTACGAGCGTTATAAGCATATCAATGCTTTTTGGCGCGTAATTTGGGCGAAATTCATAAAATTTCGCGTGTTTGCTGTAATCCCACACATTTTCAACTAATTTTTCTTGTTTCATTTTGTCCCTTTTTTATTAAGAAAACCCAGCACAAAGCAGATTGCCTTTTAAACCTTGCGCACTGTCCAAGAGCGAATTTTATAAGGAATTTCTAGCTTGTCAAATGGTGCGATTTTAGACTCTATCATCGCTAAAATCTGCTCCCATCTCTTTTGCCCTGCTTGGGCTTGTATGTCATTTACAGAGTGCCAAGCTCCCATATATCGCTCTTTGCTCCATATTTCGCTATAAGCACACTCCATAAAAACGCAGTCTGTGAAATGCCCTGTGCTAACGAGCACTTCGTCCCATTTTTTTGTATCTTGCGTTCCGCTACTTACTCGATTAAGCTCTGGAACAATATCCTTAATCTCTTGTTCGATTTCATAGAAAATTGAGCCTTCTTTTATATCGCGGGGATTGTAGATAATCGTAAAATACGACCCCCCCCCCCCCTGTAATTCGTGGCTTTTTAGCACGCGTGCAAATTCAGGCAAAGATTTGCTTGGATCTGTCCAGTGAAATGAACTAGCCATTATAAGCCAATCGGCCAAATTCGCGGGGAGATTTGTTTGCTCTGCGCTACCTTTTGCCCATTTGACGCTTAGTCCTTGTGTGGCTTTTTGGCCTTCACTTCTCATTGCGTCATTTGGCTCGATAGCATTTACGCTAAACCCAAAATCCCTTGCTAGCATTGCCGTTAGCTTGCCCGTGCCAGCACCGACTTCTACAACTTGTAAATTTTGCGCGCTTTTGCCATCATCATTTATACAAGCAATAAGCTTGCTAAGTAGCAGTGGCGAATACGCAGGGCGGTTGTGATAGTGTTTGGCTAACTGGGTAAAATCACCGTGTTTCATTGTGTTACCTTTAATTAAAATTTAATTAAAATTTGGGATTATTACAAAATCTAACTTAAATTATTTGTATTTTTGGGTATGAAAAATTAAGAGTATTAAAATTTTAACTTTTAGCATTAAAATTTGCGCTATAAAGGCGCAAATTTTAAAATTTTAATTAAAACGGCCAAATGGTTTCAACTACTTTTGTTCCCCAAGGCTTTGAAGTGCTTTTGTGTAAATCGCCTTGCGTGATATACATTATTTTAGCGTCTGAGACATTGCGTGAGTTTATTTCGTTATTTTGGTTGATATCATAAGGGCGAATCACGCCTGTAATTTGCATTATTTGCTTTTCGTTATTTAATAAAATTTCTTTGCTACCTTCTATAAAATAATTGCCATTTGATAGCACTTTTATAATGCGCGCAGCTATTGTAGTAGTAAAGGTTTCAGCCCGCGATGTAGAGCCTGAGCCACTAAATCCAGCCTCGCTACCACCGCTAAATCCAATATCTGTGTAATTGTTTAATTTATTTGCTAGATTGCCTATTTTTGTATTTTGCGGACCTGTAAATTTTCCGCCACTAAGCCCAATTGTGCTATCTCGTTTGGTGCTTTTGCTGGTTTTGCTACTTTGGTTAGCGTTTTCTTGGATTATTACTGTTACTATATCATTAACGCTCATGGCTTTTTTATCAGAAAATAACGGATTATCGCCACGCCCAAAAATAGAACCTGCATAATTTACATCAAGCCCCGTTTCTTTGTTTGGCATTTGCTCTACATATGGCGGTGGCGTCATTGCGATGTTTGGATCGGTATTTGCGCAAGCACTTAAAAATAAGCTAAATGTTACCATACTTAACATTATGAAATTTTGCTTAGTCATTTTGGCTCCATTTTTGTGTTTAATTTAGAATTTGGGCTATAATAAGCAAAATTAGTTCCAAAGGATTAAAAATGAGTGATTTTTTAAATGAATTAAGGCTTAAAGCAAGCGGGCTTTCGCGCGTTGTGGTTTTGCCTGAAAGTGATGATGAGCGCGTGCTTTTAGCCTGTGATGAATTGCTTAAAGATAAGCTTTGTAAGATTATATTATTAGGCGATAAAGATGAAATTTTAATGAAAGCTAGCAAGTTAAATTGCGATTTGGGCTCGGCTAATTTTATAAATCCAGCAAACAACGAGTATTTAGAGGATTTTTCAAACTCGCTTTATGAATTGCGAAAAAATAAGGGTTTAAGTAAGAGCCAAGCAGATGAGCTGATAAAAGATCGCACTTATTTTGGCACGATGTTAGTTTATAAAGGCTTAGCGCACGCTATGGTAAGCGGAGCTAGCACGACCACAGCCCAAACTATCCGCCCGGCATTACAATTTGTTAAGATGAAACCAGGCGTTAGTAGTGTGAGCGGATCTTTTATAATGTGTTTAAAAGATAAGGTGTGGATTTTTGCTGATTGTGCGATTTGCCCTAAGCCTAGCGTTGATGAGCTAGCGGGCATTGCACTAGCCACAGCTAGCACAGCGCGCGGTTTTGGTTTAGAGCCTAAGGTGGCTATGCTAAGCTATGCCACAGCAAATAGCGCACAAGGCGAAATGGTGGATTTTGTGCGCGAGGCTATGCTTAAAGCTCGCGCGCTTGATAGCACGCTTAGCATTGATGGGCCAATGCAATTTGATGCTAGCGTTGATGAAAAAGTAGCAAAATTAAAAATGCCAGATTCTTGCGTGGCAGGGCGCGCAAATGTGTTTATTTTCCCTGATTTAAATGCTGGCAATATCTGCTATAAGGCCGTTCAGCGTGCTAGTAATGCGGTGGCGATTGGGCCGATTTTACAAGGATTAAATAAACCTATAAATGATTTAAGTCGTGGGTGTAGTGTAGAAGATATCGTAAATACCGTGCTTGTAAGTTGTTTGCAAGAATAAATTTTATTTAGGCTTTGAAATTTTAATTTAGCAAAGCCTTAATTCCGTGCTTGTAATAGGCTTTGAAATTTTAATTTAGCAAAGCCTTTATAGATTATAATTTTCATCGCAAGTGATTAGATCTTTTTCTTTTTTAGCGATACACACATAGCCGGTTTCTTGCTCTATCATTATGCTAAGGCTTTGGCCGTTTTTGTGGGTTAGCGTGATGGTGGCTATTTGGTCGTGTTTGTTGTCGTAGGAATTCTCTATTTTAGGCGAATAAACGCGCCCTAATTCATCAAAGATTAAAGTTTTTGAGTTCTTTTTTTTAAAATTTGCGAATTTTATATCTTTTATGTTGTAGGTGTTGGTTAAATTTAGCTTTGGGTTTCTTGTGCTATCGCTTACCCATCTATGCCCGCCGCTGACATTAGCGTATAATAATTTCCCAGGCGCTGCTGGATCTGGGGCTATTTCTTTTGGAGAGTTTGGATTTGCTGTGCTATTACCTTGGCTATCGCGCCAAACGACATAATTCCAGCCATTATATTTGTCGTCTTTTTTGTTGTTGATATTACTAAAAGAAATTCTCCACATTTTTTTATACCAATTTTTATCGTTTGGGTCGAATTGATCGCCGTTTATGGCCAAAGATTGTGTGTAGCGAATGTGCGAGATGATTTGATTTGTGGCTTGGAGTAGTTTTGTGTCGCTTGATTTTGGGATTAAAACGAAGGCTAAAATCCCAGCAATTACCACGACAAAAACTAACTCAATTAAAGTAAAGGCTCTTTTCATATTTTCCTTTGGTTTAGCCGATTAAAGCAAATTTTAAAATTTTTTTTGGTTTTAAATATCTAAAACTTTGCATTTGCTATTTCCAGTTTTATCAGTCGCGCCACAATGCTCTGGCAATATATAGCCAGTTTCTGGCTCTATGCTTAGCTCTATGCGCTCTTTGCCTGTGCAATCACTACTAGCACTGCCCTTACATAGTTTAATAGTGGTGTTTTGCTCTATTTTATGTTCATAAGATTTAGTTGCGGCTTGTTCGCTATATACGCGACCTAGCTCGTCAAAGATAACCTTTTTGCCCTTAGCGATAATTCCGCGCTTTAATTGCACATCTTTTAGCTTTTGGCCAGGATTTGCTGGATCGGGCGCTATTTTATTAGATTTAGCTTCATTGCCACGCCAAACTTTATAAGTGCCGTTACTTTCAAACTCAATTCTCCACATTTTTTTATACCAATCTTTATCATTTGGGTCGAATTGATCGTTATTTAGGGCTAGTTGCTGTGCGTAGCGAATATGCGAGATAAGCTGATTTGCTGATTCAAGAAGTTTTGTATCGCTTGATTTTGGGATTAAAACAAAGGCCAAAATCCCAGCAATTACCACGACAAAAATTAATTCTAATAATGTGAAAGCTTTTTTCATAATTGTCCTTTTTGAAGTTAGGCGGGATTATAGCATATTTAGCTGTTATTTGCATAAATAAAATAGGGCGATTTGTTTGCCTAGCTTTTCAATGCTAATTTTGCTAGCGTTTTTGGCGCATTGCTGGGTAGAAAGTCTAGCCTTAAAACTAGAATCAATGCCATAAAATTTTAATCTAAGTCTTAGCTTTTCATCGCTGGTATAGACACTATAAACATCATTTTGCTTTAATTTAGTAGCTAGCTCTTTTGCTATATCATAATTATACATAAAATGATTTTTAGCGTTTTGGTTTAATAAATATAAGGGCGCATTAAAAATACTTGCTAGGTTTTGTAAGATTAAGCTAAAAAGCAAAAATGCGCCTAAAATTTTATATTTTGTGCGAAATGCTGGCAGTCTAACGCGCATAGAGTTTAAAAATAATCTAAGCATTTGTGGCAAAAAAATCACACAAAATGGTAAAAACGCTTCAAGCGGAGCCTTAGCGCGCACCGAAATAATCAAGCTTAAACAAAAAGCCACACAACTAATAAACCATAAAAAATCCTTGCTTTCTTTAACCCAAATTCTATAAAGCGCATAAATAAAATAAATAAAAATAAAAGGCGAAAAAACAGCAGCATAAATAGCCATAGTATCTAGCAAATAACCGCGTGGTTTGCCTGAAATTTCAAAATCAAAAACAAAAAGCCAAACTAATATAAATATAGCTCCAAGCACGCCATAAGCGCGGTTTTTAGTATAAAGCGCATAAAAAAATAAAGCCAAATAAAGCGTAATAAAAGCATTTGAAATAAAAATGCTAAAAATAAATAAAAAAATAAGCGTTTTAAAACGAGAATAACTAAAACATAAAAGCGCACCAAGGCTAAGCATAATGATAAAAACGGCATTATTTACTAGCACAGCACTAGCTAAAACGCCAGGTAAAAACATAAAAATCACTACACTCAAAATACTATCATCGTGGCTAATTAAAATTTTACGGCTTAACAAATAAAATAAATAAATATTTATTAAATGAGCGCATACAAAAGGCATTCTAATGGCAAAATCAAGCCCTAAAATACCGCCAAATGCGCTCATGCTTAGCCCGGTTAATTCATGTAAAAAGCCTTGTTTGCGTAAAAATGAGCTATGGCTAAAATATATTTGGGCCTCGTCATAGCTTATGTTTATATTAGCGCAAGCATAAATTAAAATTGCGATATTTAAAATAAGTAAAAATAAAATTTTATTTTCTTTTAGGATAAAATTACGCATTATTTACCTTGTTTTTGATAGCTGATTTAAAGCGCGATTTTAGCAAAATGTGTCACGCTAGTATAAATAAATTTTTAATCATATTTTTAGCTCATTTTAAGGCTTTTAAAATTTGGCCTTTTTGACTAAATTATTCAGCCAAATGAAAAGTAAAAAATCTATTTAAATAATCGCTATTGCCTAGGCTTTCATATTGTGAAATGGCTGCTGGTATGTTGCCAAGCTCGTGGTATAAAAAGCCAAGTGCTACGCGGTTGCCAGGTGCTGTGGGGTTTGTGAGTTTGGCAAGCTCTAAATAAGCTACTCCATTGTGTAAATGCCCAGCACCCACGCTAGCAGCTGCTGCTAAAAATAGCGTTTGGGCGTCATTTTCTTTTTTATTATGGACTAAATCATTTAAAATTTCATAAGCCTCGTCATAATGGCGTGAAAACAAATCCAAATACGCAAGAGTTGTGCGCATACCATCGATTTTATCGGCACTTGCTAGCTTTAAGTCTTGTATTACGGCATTGCGAAAGGTATCAACTAGGCCTGAAATTTGTAAAAGCTTGACAAAAATTTCGCGCACTATGCTTGATCCGCCATAAATCGCGCTTAAATCGATTTTTGCATTAAAAAAATTTATTTGCACATTTTTGGCGTATTCTTTGATATTTGAGTGTTCATTGTATGCTAAAAACTCCAAAAGTCCGCTTAATAAATCATTTGGCAAGGTTTTTGAAATCACCAAGCTATGCTTTTTGCTTTCATCTTTTCTGTTTGTCATAACGCTAGCTATATAGCTAAAAGCGTGCTCTAAGGTATCTTTTGCTTTATCTTGATCTAGCCAGCGATTTAGCGCGCCTGTATTATCGCGCACAAAAAATAATAAAGTAGAATAAAAATTATCTTGCTCTAAGCTATCATCAGCATTTATGCCATCGCTTACTTCATTGTATAAATTGCGATAATCTTTGTGTATTACTTGTGCGCAAATTACGGCATAAATGCCTGCAAGATGGTTTTTAGGGTTTAGATGATAGCTTGTGATAAAGTGCTTATAAGCATTTGCAAAATCAAAAAGCTGAGCATAGCTTAATGCTAGATTAAATTGTAAAACATGATGATTTGGGTATTGTTTGATTAGTTCTTTAAAGAGCTTGTTTGCTGATCTTAGCTCGTTTGAAAGCACTTTTGAGATAGCTTTTGTTAGCTTTGCATTTACGCTACTGATTAGGCCTGAGGCTTTTAGGTATTCATCTGCTTCTTTGTTTTGATTTATAAAAACGCTAATACCGCCTTTTTGCGTGTATTCTATGGTTTGGTCGGCATTAAAAACTTGATAAGGTGTGTAGTAAAATAAAATTCCATAAGTGCTTTGCTTGTGAAAAAAGTCTTTTTCTCTAAAAGATTTTTGAGCTGCGTTGAGGTTGAAAAAATCATCTTTTAAAGCTGTTTTTATAGGATAAATGCTAGTAATTATGCTTGCGTTTTTATCATTTAGTTCTTTTAAATTTTGAGCTGCGCTTGCATACATACCTAATTTAAGCAAGATTAGCGTGCTAGCTAGCTTTGCTTCTTGGGCTTTTGGGTCTGGTTCTTTGATTTTATTTAGGTGGGTTAGGGCTTGGTGATAATTGCCCATTCTAGCGTTTAAAAGCCCAAGTGGTAAGTTTATGTTGTAGTCTTTTACTTTGTTTAGTTCGTTTATGGCGTCTTTATCAAGCCTTAACATACTTAAAATTTTAGAGCGCAAATACAGCGCGTTATTTGAATAAAAATTATCTTTAATGCTATTTAAAATATAAAGTGCTTCTATATAATATCCGCGGTAATAATTAATTAGCGCGCTGTAATATAAAAATCCGCTTGAATTTTTGGTTAGATAAGCGCGCGCGATATCTAAATAATGATGAAATAATTTTTCATCTTTTAAATGTAAGGCACACACAGCAGCATTTAATGCTGAAACATCGGTATTTTCGTGGTTTGTGATGGCTTTTTGAAAGCTTGTGATGGCGTCTTGGAATTTTTCTTGGTTCATTTGGGATACGCCAAGGTTATAATACGAAAGTGCTTCATTATAAATAGCCACATTTTCATAAATTTTCAAGGCTTCAAATTTATCTCCATTTTCATAAAGTGAGTTTGCTTTTTTTATCATATCTTCAATGCGTGTTTTATCGATTTTATAGCTATTTTCTATTGGTTTTACTGGCTCGGTTTGAATTGGTGGCTCGTTTTGGGCTGGCTCTTCGTTTTTATTTAGCAATAAAAATAAAATCATCACCAAAAGCACAGCCCCTAAAAGGCCAGCAGATATTAAAATAATCAGCCTTTTATTAAGCTTTTTTTCTTTTGGCTCGTGGCTTATTTGCTCTTCTTGGGAGATTGTGCTTTGCTTGATGGCATCTAATTCTTCAAGCGGTATAAACTCTTGGCTTTCATCTATGCTATTTTGCTTTGTGTTTTCTTGTTCGTTTTTTTCGTTGTTTTCTATTATTACTACTTCTTCTTTATTGTCCATATAAATCCTTTAAATTTTAATATAAGCAAATTTTATTCGTTTCTTAAAGTATTTAATACATCTACATTTGCTGCTTTTTTGGCTGGGTAAAAGCTAGAAGCTGCTACTATCACACAAGAGCCAAATAAAGTAAGCATTAAATCGCTAAAACTAAGCTCCATAGGCAATTTTGAGCTACCATAAACATCAGCTGGCAATGATATAATCTCAAAATTTCCAAGAAGCCAAATGCCAATTAAGCCCAAAATCAAACCACAAATAATTCCGCTCCCACCTATAACCAAACCTTGTGCGAAAAAGCTATTTTTAATTTCATTTTTGCTTGCTCCAAGGGCTAAAAGTAGGGCGATTTCAGCGCGGCGATTCATCACAGTCATTAAAAGAGAGCTGATTATATTTAGGCTTGCTACTAAAATAATAAGCATTAAAACAATAAACAAAGCGCGCTTTTCAAGCTCTAAGGCTGAGAAAAAATTGCCATTTTGCTCCCACCAGCCAATCGCGCCAAAGCCAACAGGCAGGGCGGATTTTAGCGCGCTTATATCTTTTTTTGGATTATTTGAAAATACATGAATGCCGTGATATTGGCCTTGGTTTAAGCCTAAAAGCTTTCTTAGTGCGCTAAGGCTTGTGTATGAATAGCCCTTATCATAGGCTATTAGGCCTGAGTGAAAATATCCACTTACATCAAAGCGTTTTAGCTGAGGGCTGATGCCAAAACCTGTTGGATTAGAGTGCATAAAAATAGCAGTGATTTTATCATTTTGGCGCAAGCCAAACTCATCAAATAAGCCCTTGCCGATGATGATTTCAAAATTTTGTGGGGATTTTTGAAGCTTATTTAAGGCTGTATTTAGCACTGAGTTTATTTGTCTTTCTTTATCAAAATTTACGCCAAAAATCAAGCCACCTTCAAGAGAGTCGCCATTTTTTAAGACGATTTGAGTGCTAAGATAGGGGCTAAATTTTAAATTCGGGAATTTCGTGCTTAAAGTTTTTACTAATTCATCGTTTATGCCACCACGAAATGCTGGAATAATCGTAATTGGATAATTCATCGCAAAAAGCTTGCGCTCAAATTCTTTATCAAAGCCATTCATTATGCCCATAGCAATTATTAACACCATCAAGCCTATACTAACGCCCAAAAACGCAAGCAGCGAGCAAAGCGCAATAAAAGGCTGGGATTTATCAAAGCGCAAATAACGAAATAATAAATATTTTACCACTTTTGGCCTTTTTAAAGCTAATTTTTAAAATTTCAAGCATTTTATGCTCCATTTTTATAAATTTTAATTTATAAATGCGCTGGCATTAAAATTTGCCATAAATTAGGCATTTATTTTTTTATGATGTATAAATACTCAGTTGTGTGTAAATCTCGATTATTTAAATTTCTGCTGGCTTTATAGGCGTTGTATTTTTTTTCTAGGATTTGTGTTTGGCCGATTTTATTTAAAAACTCGCAAAACTCAGTCTTGCTAATAAAGCCTTCGTTATTAAATGAGATTATTAAATATCTTGCTTTTAGGCTAGCTAAGAGCGTAAAAAAGGCATCTTTTGCCTTTGCTTTTTGGTTGTAGATGCTTTTGTTCCACGCCTTTGGAATTCCGCTAATTTTGCTTATTTGGCTTGGTTTTTTATAAGAAGCAATTAAATTAAGCATAAAATAATTTGAGCCATACGGGTGCTGATTATAAGGCGGGTCTAAATACGCAATATCCACGTATTCGCAGCTTTTAGCAAAATCCAAACTCTCCATTTGCCTTACACAAAAATCACAATTAAAATTTGAAAAAATCGGCTTTGGCAGGCTGATTTGCCCTTTAATGCGCGAAAGTGCTTGCTCTTTTGTGCCGCCAAATTTTCCAATGCCATTTTGATCTTTATAAAAGCCTTTAAAAACTCCGCCAGTATTATTATGAACGCTAGCTTGATATAATAACGGTGCTATAAAAAAGCATTGAAAATCCTTTGGGATTAGCTCGATTTTTTGCCTTATTGAATCAATAAACATAGCATTTTGCGTGGTAAAAAATACTCGCTCGCCTTTTTTTATATTTTCTTCATTTTCTGGGGCGTAAAGCGCGCTAATAAAGCCTTTTTTAAGTTCTAAATCCTTGTGTAAAAAAGCATAAAACTCATCAATTTTATCGCTTAAAATTTTATTAAAATTGCTTAAATAGCATTGATTTATAATAAAACTATAAAGCTCTAAATCATTTGCGTAGATTATATTTGAATGCGCTTTGGCAAGGCGCGAAACCACGCCAGAGCCAGAAAATACATCAGCAAAACTGATTTTATCAAGCCTTAAATCTGCTTTTATTTGGTTGATAGCGCATTCAATCAAAGCAAGCAAAGAGCGCTTATTGCCAAGATAAGTAATGATTTGTTCTTTTAAAAAAGACGGATTTTCCATAACTCACACTTAAAATTTACTTTTAATTTTTAGGGCATAAATTAAAATTTGTGCGCTCAATTAAACTTAAAATTTTAAAATTTCAAAAATTAAAATTTAAAACTTATAAAATTTCAAAATTGACAAATTTTCAAAATTTCAAAAACTAAAATTTAAAACTCAAAATTTTTAAAATTTCAAAAATTAAAATTTATGAAAACTAAAATTTAGGCCCACTTTTACCGCAACAATCCTTATATTTTTTGCCACTTTTACAAGGGCAAGGATCGTTTCTGCTTGGTTTTTTATTTATTTTATTTTCTCTTGCGCTTTGACTGCTTTCATTTGCGCTCTCATCGCTTAGCTCAAAACGCACTAGGCTTAGGGTTTTGGCTGAGGTGATTTTAAGCGTGCGAACTAGCTCCATAAATAAATTAAAGCTTTCTTTTTTGTATTCAGTTAGGGGATCGCGCTGATTATACCCGCGCAAGCCTATGCCAGCTTTTAGCGTGTCCATTTGGTATAAATGCTCTCTCCACGCACGATCTAGTATTTGTAAATACAGCATTTTTTCGATATTTTGGCGAGATTGTGGGCTTAGCTGGCTCATTTTTTCTTCATAATTATTGCTTAAAATTTGCTCTATTTTTTTAGAAATTTCATCAAAATCAAGTCCGTTTAGCTCGTTTGGCGTTAATTTTATCCCGCTTTGTTCGTTAATTTGCGCACAAAGCGCATCTAAATTGATATTTTCGCTTAAATCTTGGGCATAAAGGCCGGCGTTATTTAGCATATCTGCTACCCACTCAGCGCGGTTTGATATGATTTTTGCGCTTAAATCAAAATTTGGATCTAAAAGCTCGTTTCTGTATTTGTAGATGGTTTTTCTTTGCTCGTTTGCTACATCGTCATATTCAAGGATATGCTTTCTGGCTTCAAAATGTAAGCTTTCTACCTTTTTTTGTGCGTTTTCTATGGCTCTTGTTATTAGGCCACTTTCTATGCTTTCGCCATCTTCTACGCCTAATTTATCCATTATATTTTTAATTTTTGTTGAGCCAAAAATCCTTAATAAATTATCTTCTAAACTTAAAAAAAAGCGACTAATGCCTGGATCGCCCCCACGCCCGCTGCGCCCGCGGAGTTGGTTATCTATGCGGCGGCTTTCGTGCCTTTCTGTGCCTATTATATACAGCCCGCCAAGAGCGCGCACTTCATCATTTATGCGAATATCTACGCCACGCCCTGCCATATTTGTAGCCACTGTTACAGCGCCTTTTGCGCCGGCTGTTTGTATGATTTGTGCTTCTTTTTCGTGGTTTTTGGCATTTAGCACATTGTGCGCGATTTTTTCATTTACTAAAAGCTTGTGTAAAATTTCGCTTTTTTCTATGCTAGCAGTGCCTACAAGCACTGGCTGGCCTTTGGCATTTGCTGATTTTATTTCTTCGATTACGGCTTTAAATTTTTCTTTTTCACTTTTATAAATTACATCGTTTTTATCTAATCTATGCACTGGTAGATTCGTAGGAATGGTGATTACATCTAATTTATAAATTTGGCTAAACTCGCTAGCTTCTGTTTGGGCTGTGCCTGTCATACCAGCTAATTTGTTATAAAGGCGAAAATAATTTTGAAAGGTTATATCAGCTAGGGTTTGGCTTTCTTCTTTGATTTTTACGCCTTCTTTTGCCTCTAAGGCTTGATGTAAGCCCTCGCTAAATCGCCTGCCCTCACTTAAACGCCCAGTAAATTCATCAACTATCACAATCTCGCCATCTCTTACCACATATTGAACATCTTTTTCAAATAAATTATGCGCTTTTAAGGCTTGATCTAAATAATGGCTAAGGGCGGCATTTTCTAGGCTATATAAATTATCCACGCCAAAAAGTTTTTCTGCTTTTTGTATGCCTTGTTCTGTGATCATTATGGTGCGATTTTTTTCATCTACTACAAAATCCCCTGTGGGTTTGGCGTTTTTATCTAGTGTATCAAGCGGGGCTTGGCCTTTTTGCATGGCTTTTGCTACATCATTAGCTTTGATATAGCCATCAAGCGTGCGATTTGTAGGCCCTGAGATGATTAGCGGTGTGCGCGCTTCGTCTATTAAAATACTATCAACTTCATCTACAATGGCATAATTATGCGCTCTTTGAACCCTTGCATCAGCTTCAAAGCACATATTATCGCGCAAATAATCAAAGCCAAATTCGTTATTTGTGCCATAAGTAATATCACAAGCATAAGCCTCTTTTCGCGCCATTTCATCATTTTGTCCGCTCAAAACCACGCCAACGCTAAGACCTAAGAAATTATAAATCTGGCTCATTTGCGTTGCATCGCGCTTGGCTAGATAGTCATTTACCGTAACTACATGCACGCCCTTACCGCTTAATGCATTTAATACCACGGGTAAGGTAGCAACTAGCGTTTTGCCCTCGCCAGTTTTCATTTCGGCTATTTTGCCATCATTTAGCACCAAGCCGCCAATTAGCTGCACATCAAAATGGCGCATATTCAAAACGCGCTTTGATGTTTCTCTAACTATGGCAAATACATCATTTAAAACATCATCTAAGCTTAGTTCGTTATTTCTTACTTTTAGTTTAATTTCATCAAATTTTGCTTGTAGCTGGCTGTCTGTGAGCGCGCCGTATTCGTATTCTAATAAATTTATCGCGCTTATTCTTTTTGCGTATTTTTTAAGCTCTTTATCGTTTTTTGTGCCAAAAATCTTTCTAGCAATGCTTTTAATCATCTTTTTGCCTTGTGAAAATTTAAAGCGCAAATATTAACTAATCTTGCGTTAATTTTTGCTTAGTATAATGCTTGAAAGCTTTTATAAAAGGACTTATTTTGAAGAGATTTTTTTTATTTTTGGTTTTGAGTTTTAAAATTTTAAACGCAAATGATTTGGAGTTTGATACCTTAAAAAGTGATTTTACGCAGATAATAACTAATCAAAATAAATCCATCACTTATAGCGGGCATTTTATTATAGATTCAAAATTTGGCGCGTTTTGGCAGTATAAAGAGCCTAATTTAAAATTTGTGTATTTTTCTAAAACAAATATCACAATTTTAGAGCCTGATTTAGAGCAAGCTGTTATCACGCAAATCAGCGATGCGCCCGATCTCTTAACGCTTTTATCCCAGGCCAAACAAATAAATAAAAGCACCTTTGAGGCAACTTTTGATGATGTAAAATACCGCATTTTCACGCAAAATGCCTTGCCAGCACAAATTAGCTACACAGATAAATTAGGCAATGATGTTAAAATCACGCTAAAAAATACGCACAAAAATGAAGTCATAAACAAAGAATTATTAGAGCCGAAAATACCGCAAAACTACGATATAATCACAAATTAAAGCCTAAAATTTGCGCGCATTAAAATTTGTATTTTTACCAAGAATTAAAAGCATTAAATCTCCATGGCATTATGATATTTGCCACGCTTTTTGCACTGCCAGTTTGTAGGTAGCTTTTAAGCTTAGTTGAAGCTTGTAAAAAATCGCTAGGGTTTGCGCTGTGGTAAGCTTTTAATAAATTATCTATATTTAGCTCATCTTGTAAAAGCTCGGTGTGTAAGGGCTTTAAATGTAAAAAATCAAAAATAATATTTGCAAGCCCGATATGCTTGATTTTTACTAGCTTTTTTGCAAGCCAAATATCAAACGCGCGCGCCTTATAACAAAGCACAAAAGGCGTGCCAATTATAGCAGCCTCCAAAGTAGCCGTGCCAGAGCAAATAAAGGCAAAATCAGCATTTGCTAGCGCATCAAGCCCATCATAACTTAAAGAAAATCCGCTTAAATCCCCATAATATTCATTTTCTTTACCGTGCAAATACTGAGGAACTACGATGATTTTTTCTTCATTCAAGCAAGGCGCAAGAGTGCGAAAAATCGGCATTAAGTGTGAAATTTCTTGTTTTCTTGAACCTGGCATAAAGACGATTTTATTGCTTTTTTGTGGGTTTTTTTGAATCTTAATCTCATCTAAGAGCGGATGACCAACAAAGCTTGCGCCTTGATAAAAATCCTTTTCAAAAGGCCAAATAGATGCGATATTATCGCAGTATTTTTCAACCTGCTTGGCCCTGCCTTTACGCCAGGCCCAAACTTGGGGTAAGATGTAATAAGTAATTTTTGCTCTAATTTTGGCATTTTTTAAAGCCTTAGCAAGAGGCAAATTAAAATCTGGCGAATCTATTAAAAGCACGGCATCTACGCTATTTGCTAGTTTTTTGAGTTCTTTAATGGCTCTTTTGGCTTTAAAAATTAAAGGTAAAATTTGCATAAAGCCCATCGCATTAAACTCTAAACTATCATAACTTGCGTGTGCTAAACAGCCATCTTGGGAGTTTAAGAAATTTTCTGTATCTTTGCTGAAAATTCCATAAAGTTCTATTTTTTCGCGCTTAATTAGCTCATAAAGCACGCTTTTTAAATGTAGATTTGCTGAGTTTTCTAAACAAGTGGCTAAAATTTTCAATGTTTTTCCTTAGATTTTTTGCTATTATAGCAATTAAACTAAAAAAAGGGCTCTAAAATGAAGCAAATTTTACTTACTAATGATGATGGTTTTGATGCGGCTGGCCTTGTGGCTTTACAAAATATGCTAAAAAGCAATTTAAGCGATGTGCGCGTGCTTACAATAGCCCCAAATCGCCAAAAATCAGC
The DNA here is from genome assembly GCA_009827235.1 of Candidatus Campylobacter infans. Taxonomy (GTDB): domain Bacteria; phylum Campylobacterota; class Campylobacteria; order Campylobacterales; family Campylobacteraceae; genus Campylobacter; species Campylobacter infans. The sequence goes on from SPMW01000002.1 coordinate 69,401, forward strand.
TTGTTCGCATTCGCTAAGCTTGCACAACCCTTTACATTTATTTAAAATCAGCGATGATTTTTACCGCCTTGAAGATGGCACGCCGGCAGATTGCGTGTATATAGGCCTTGCTAAGTTTTTTAGTGCTATGCCAGATCTTATAATAAGCGGGATTAATTACGGGTGTAATGTGGCTGAGGATATTTCATACTCAGGCACTTGCGCTGGGGCAAAAGAAGGCGCACTTCAAGGCATTAAAAGCATTGCTATTTCGCAGTTTTATGCTGGTGATAGCTTGGATAAATATGGCTATGATTTGGCTTGTAAAATCAGCATAAATCTTATTAAAAAAATTTTAAATAACGAGCTACAAATTGCTAAAAAAGAGTTTTTAAATCTTAACATTCCAGCTGTGAGCAAGCAAGATTATAAAGGGCTAAAAGTTACAAAAATGGGGCAAAAAAACTATGATGTAGCCATAAAAGAAGCCATAGATCCGCGCGGGAGAGGCTATATTTGGATAGGCGAGCCTTGCGTTAAATGTGAAAGCGCAAATGATTTAAATACCGATATAGGCGCGATTTTAAATGATTATGCTAGTCTTAGTGCCATAAAATTTGATGCCACGGCTTATGAAAGTTTAGAGAATTTAAAAAAATGCTTACAATAAACAACACACAAAATTTAAGCGCGCAAATTTTAAATAAGCAAGATTTAAGCGGGCAAAATTTTAACTCTCAAAATTTAGAAAAAATAGATAGATTTACGCGCTCGCGCTGGCTTTTTGGCGATGATTTTATAAAATTACAAAGGGCAAAAATTTTAGTTTGCGGGTGTGGCGGCGTTGGCGGGGCGGCCATTAGCGCGCTGTATCGCTGCGGGGTAGGGCATATTAGCGTGCTTGATTGCGATAGTTTTGATATTACTAATCAAAACCGCCAAATCGGCAGCGAGTTTGTGGGGGAGTTAAAAGCTGAGGTTTTTTCACGCCTTTTTGCTGGGATAATAGCTTTTAATTTACGCATCGATGAAAATAGTATAAATAAAATTGATTTTAGTGCTTATGATATCGTAATAGACGCCATAGATGATGTAAAAGCTAAAATTTTACTAGCCAAAAAATGCGATGAATTAGGCATAGGTTTTTTTAGCTCACTTGGTGCTGCTAGGCGCATTGATGCTAGCAAAATCAGCGTTAAAAGCATTTGGCAAACAAGCAATGATCCTTTTGCGCGCAAAATCCGCTATGAATTACGCAGGGCAAATTTTAAGGGCGATTTTATGGTGGTTTGCTCAAATGAAACGCCAAAATGCACGCGTCTTGGCAGTTTTATGGGGGTAACGGCTAGCTTTGGGCTAATGCTTGCGTCTTTGTGTGTTGAAAAGATTTGCAAGTAAATTAAAATTTGGCTTAAAGATTTTACAGCGCAAAAATTTTGCTAAATTTTAAAATTTAATTTTTTTAAATTTTAATCTTTAAATTTTGAAATTTTTACATTTTAAAATTTTAATCTTTGTGAAATTTTCAAATTTTAATTTTCAAATTTTCATTTTTAAAATTTTGGCGTTGCCTAATGCGCTTGTTCGCTGGCTTAAAATATTTTGCGCTGTGCGCTAGTTTCAACATACTTTAAATTTTAATCTTTGTAAAATTTTAATCTTTAAATTTTAAAATTTTTAATTTTTGTGAAATTTTAAATTTTAATCCTTAAATTTTAAGAAATTTTAAATTTTTAATCTTTTGTGGTGCGGTATAAAAAGCTAAACACCTCAGCTACGGCCTTGTAAAGATTTGGCGGGATTTCTTGGTTTATGTCAATTTTGCTTAAAATTTCTACTAAATCTTTATCTTCTTTGATTGGGATATTGTGTTCTTTTGCGGCTTGGATTATGTTATTTGCTAGTTCGCCCTTGCCGCTTGCTAGGATTTTTGGGGCATTGTCGCGTTCTTTGTTATAGCCTAGGGCGACTGCTTTTTTGATGCCAGATTTTAAGGGATTTTTGTTTTGAGCCATTTTGCTACTTCTTGGCTTTCATAACTTTAAAATTTTAATGCGACCTAGAAAATATCGCCTCAACTATGGATTTTACAAAAAAATCCGCACTAAATCCTTGTAAATCATCAACGCCCTCGCCAGTGCCTATATAAACAATAGGCAATTCAAGCTCGCGTGCCACACCAAAAAGCGCACCACCTTTTGCCGTGCCATCAAGCTTTGTAATGATAATGCCATCAAGTTTGATTAGCTCGTTAAAGGCTTTTGCTTGATTTATGCTGTTTTGCCCGCCGGTGCCATCAATTACTAAAAGCTTTTGATGTGGCGCGCCATTTAAGGCTTTGTTGCTTATACGCACGATTTTTTCAAGCTCTGCGCCTAGATTTTTGTGGTTTTGTAATCTGCCTGCGGTGTCGATTATGGCTACTTCTATGCCTCGCGCTAGCGCAGAAGATATTGTATCAAATGCCACGCTTGCTGGATCGCCATTTGCCTTGCTAGCAATTACTGGCAAGCCCAAACGCTCGCCCCAAAGTTTAAGCTGCTCGATAGCCCCAGCCCTAAAAGTATCACCAGCGCCTAAAATAACGCTTTTGCCGGCTTTTTTGTGTAAATTAGCAAGTTTGGCTGAGGTGGTGGTTTTGCCAGCGCCATTTACGCCTATAAGCATTGTAACTAGTGGCTTTGCGCTTGGTAATTCGTGGCTGTATAAAAAATAAGTTTTCATCACGCGCTCTAAATCATCTTTATTTACGCGTTCTTGTGGTGGCAAATAATAAATTATTTCTTCTGCTATTTCATAGCTTACATCAGCTTCTAAAAGGGCATCTAAAAGCACATCTTTTGTAACTACTTGGCTTGTGTTTGATTTAAAAACATTTAAAGTTTTGGATAAAAAATTAAGCATAAAAAACCCTTTTTAATATATAAATTTTAAAAGCAAAAGGCATTTTATAGCTCTTTTTTTATGTCAGATTCAATCATTTCAGGCGGAGTTATGCCATCATAATAGCGTATAAAATTGCCGTTTTTATCATACAAAATGCTAGTTGGTATCCCATCTAGCTCGCTATTTGCCGCTTTTGCGATTAAATAATTATTTTGACCATAGCTTAATTCATAATTTATTTCTTCTTGTTTGGCAAAATCCCTTATGCTATTTTCATCGTGATCTTCAAGTAACACTCCAATTACTCGTAAATCATCAGGGTATTTTTTTGCAAAGCCTTGTAAATACGCGCTTTGAACCATACAAGGCTTGCCACAAGAGCTGGTAAAAAAATGAAGTAAAATGATTTTATCGCTATTTGTTTTAAAACCTTGTTCGGTTTTTTGCATGTTTATTGTTTTGCCACTGCTTAAATAAAGAGTAAAAGGCTGGTAGTAATTTAGGCCTATTTGGGCTGTGGTTTGGCTTGGCTCGTTTGTTTGGGTGCTATCTTGGGGATTTTGCAAGTTTGTTTCGTTTTGGTTTTGCTGATTATCACAAGATACTAGCATTAAAGCTAAAAAAATAAATGATATAATGGCGCGTGCGCATTTCATATTTTGCCCTAAATTTTGAATTCAAGCGCAGATTTTATCAAAAAGTTTATAAATGCTAGATAAAAATTCTTTTAGAATTTATGCCAAAAGCAAATTAAAATCAAACAAAAATCATCAAGCAAAATGTGTTCATTATAGCGTTTTAGGCGTATTAAAAAATATTATCAAAAATAAAAAAGCTAAAAATATTTTGCTTTATATTCCAACGGATTATGAAGTAGATGTTTTGCGTTTAAGGCAAATTTTAAGTAAAAATATCAATATTTTTGTGCCATTTATGCTAGATGAAAGTTTGAAAATTGTAAAATTGCGCTTGCCTTTTACGCGGGGCAGATTTAATATACTTCAAGCTAATGACTCTAATGGTCGCACACCAAGGATTGATTTAGCAATAATCCCAGTAATAGGAGTAGATGCAAATATGGCAAGAATAGGGCATGGCAAAGGCTTTTATGATAGATTTTTTAGCTCTTTAAATTATATGCCTTGCGTGATTTTTGTAAGCATATTGGATTTGTTTATAGGGCGCAAAATTTGCTGTTTGCATGATATTAGGGCTGAGTTTTATCTCACGCCTTATAAAATTTATAAAAGGACAAAGCATGATACAATATTTAGATTCGGTGCTAGTAGCTTGCATGCTGATAGCAGGCGCATTAGCTGGTTATTTAGTAGCTCGCAAGATAAACGAAGCAAGCTACGGAATTTTTGTAGAGCAAGCAAAGGCTAAGGCAAAGGCCATAGAATTTGAAGCAAAAAATGTTTTAAAAGATGCAAACATTAAAGTAAGCGAAGCAGAATTAGCAGCTAAGAAAGTTTATGAAGATAAAAGCGCACAATTACAAAAAGAATACAACACAAAATTTAACGAAATACAGCGCCAAGAGGGCATAATCAAAAGCGAATTAGATGTAATTCAAACCCAAAGAAGTGATTTAGAAAAGCAAAAATTTCAAGCTCAAAGCCTATATGATGAGGGCGTAAATCTAAAAAATATTTACCAAGAAAAAATGCAAGAAGCCCTAAAAACCTTAGAACGCCAAGCAGGACTAACCCAAGATGAAGCAAAAGCCATAGTTTTAGCCAGAGTAGAAGAAAACTCCCGCGCAGACATAGCCCACATAGTGCGAAAATACGAAGAAGAAACCAAAAAAGAAATAAAAAAGCGCGTAAATTTTATCTTAGCACAAGCTACTAGCCGTTTTGCTGGTGAGTTTGCTGCTGAGAGATTGATAAATGTGGTAAATATCAAAAATGACGAGCTAAAAGGGCGAATAATAGGCAAAGAAGGGCGCAATATCAAAACGCTTGAAATGGTGCTGGGCGTGGAGGTCATTATAGATGATACGCCAAATGCGATAGTTTTAAGTAGCTTTAATTTATACCGCAGAGCAATAGCTACGCGCGTAGTAGAGCTTTTGGTAGAAGATGGGCGCATACAACCAGCCAGAATAGAAGAAATTTACAAAAAAGTAAGCCAAGAATTTGAAGAAAATATACTAGAAGAGGGCGAAAATATCCTAATGGATTTAGGCATAAGCAACATGCACCCTGAAATAATAAAATTAATTGGCAAGCTAAGATTTCGCGCAAGTTATGGGCAAAACGCCCTTGCTCACAGCCTAGAAGTAGCGCATTTAGCAAGCATTATAGCAGCAGAAACAGGCGGTGATGAAAAGCTAGCAAAACGCGCTGGCATACTCCACGATATAGGCAAAGCCCTAACTCACGAGCACGAAGGCTCACATGTGGATTTAGGTGCTGAAATATGCAAACGCTACAAAGAGCATCCTGCGGTAATAAATGCCATATACGCACATCACGGGCATGTTGAGGCTGATTGTGTAGAAAGTGCGGCAGTTTGCGCTGCTGATGTGCTTTCAGCTGCAAGACCGGGTGCTAGGCGTGAAGTTTTAGAAGCCTTTTTAAAACGCGTCCAAGAAATAGAAAACATCGCAACCTCAAAAGAAGGCATAAAAGCAGCCTATGCCATAAACGCAGGGCGCGAAATACGCGTAATAGCAAATGCAAGTTTGGTTAATGATGATGAGGCCGTGCTTATAGCAAAAGAAATCGCAAATGAAATTAGAGAAAGGGTGCAATTCCCAGGCGAGATAAAAGTAAATGTAATAAGAGAGCTAAGAGCCATAGAGATCGCTAGAAAGTAGCTTTTATGGTTAAAATTTTAAAATTTTAAAGGATTTTCAAGCCTTTTTATGTATAATGGCGCAATTTTTTAGGAGTTAGATATGAAGATAATGCAAGCAGTTGGCGAATCTATCTTGCATATATGCGGTGTGATGGGAGCAAAGCTTGAAAAAAATGCAAGTTTAGAAAATGGCGTTTATGGCTCATCTATACCGCTTTATATTGAAGATGATAAAGGCGTAATGTGTGAGTATCAATTTTATTTATATTTTAAAAATGAGCTTTTAAATATAGTAGCCGAGCAACTTTTACAATCAAATTTTAATCAAAGTGATTTAGCCGATATTTCGCGCGAATTAGCCAACCAAATCATAGGCTATGCCAAGATGCTTTTAACTGATGCAAATAATGTAAAAACCAAGCTTGGCACGCCTGAGTTTTTAGGCGTTGTAGAAAGTTTTCCTATAAAATTTGATGAAAAAGAACTTTATAAAATCAATAACGAAACACTCCAAATAGGTTATAAAAAAATATGACAAATGAAGAACTAAGCCCAAATGGACTTTTTCACGGCTATGATGAATTATTAGATATTTATGTGGATTTTATTAGTGAGCTTGGCACATCAAGTATTAGTGTGCGTGAGTTATTATCTCTTGGAGTAGGGAGCATTATAGATCTTGAAAAGCCAGCGGGCGAGAGTGTGGAATTATATGTAAATAATTGCATTTTTGGCAAGGGCGAGGTTATGGTTTATGAAAAAAACTTAGCCATTCGCATAAATGAAATTTTAGATTCAAAATCTGTAATTCAGTATTTTAAAAAAGAGCTTTCTCAATGAAATTTGCTCGAATTGGCGTGCTTTTATCTTTATTTCTTAATCTTAGCTTTGCTGCTAATTTGCTTAGTTATGATTTTACGATACAAGATGATTATGTAGATATTATGTTAGAATTTGATGAGCCATTTAATGACAAAATCCGCCAGCAAAACGCAAACGGACTTACATTTTTACTTTTTGATAATCTAAACACAAATAACGCCAGCACCAATAACCTTGATTCTAAAATTTTAGAAGCCATTAGCATTTTAAACGCCGATAAATCCTTACAAATACAGATTAAATCAGCAAATAAACTTAAAATAATGGTAGCAAAAAGCACTGATGCTTTAAGTATGCGCGCAAGAATCACAAATGCCGCGCTAGATTTTAGCGCGATAAACACGCAAGAAAACGCGGATTTAGATAATAGATATATCAGTGTGATTGTAGTTTTGGGCGTTTTGTGCGTGATTTTGTTGATTATTAAAAGAGCAATTGTGCGAAAACAAAAAAAGCTAAATGAAAAACCAAGCACTAAAAATCAAAAATTATCCTTTGACATCCCAGCACAAACGCAAAAAAAGCAAGAAAATAATGAGGTTGATAAGGCAAATGTAAAATTTGATTTAGATTTTGGCTTAGATAATGCTAACGATGTTAAAATTTTATGCCAAAAATCTCTTGATGAGCAAAATAAATTAATGCTTTTAAAATACGAAAATCGCAAATATTTGGTGCTTGTGGGTAATTCAAATGTAATGCTTGATCGCTTTGGCGAAGATAAAATTTCTAATAAAAACGATTTTGAACTTTTCTTTGAAGAAAATAAACACAAATTAAACAAATATTTAGCCAGTCGGCAAAATTCCTTAAATGATTACAAAAATAAGCTAGATGTGGATTAAAATTTATTTTTTAAGTGCTGGTTTTTTAAATTTTAAAATTTGATTTTTAAAATTTTAAATAGTTTTTGCTAGGCGGATTTTAAAATTTGCTAGCATTTATGGGCATTGTAAGTTAAATTACAAGCAAGCGTTTTAATTTTTACGGCTTTTATAATTTTTAAAATTTAACTTGAAATTTTAAAATTTTTCTTAGAAATTTTTAAAATTTCGTGCGCAAATTTTAAAGTGCGGATTTTATTATTTTAGCGATTTTTAGCACCATTTCATCGCTCATATTAGCCCCGCTTGGCAAGCATAATCCCCGCGCAAATAAATCATCGCTTGTGCCATTAAGCACGGCTTTTGCTCCGCTAAACACGCTTTGTGTGTGCATTGGTTTCCATAGCGGGCGACTTTCGATATTTGCTTGATTTAGCGCATCAATCACCCTTAAATGCGCCCCTTTTTGCTTAAAAGCTAGCGTGCTAAGCCATCTATTGCCACGCCCGCGCGCTATTTCAGGCATAAAATCAGCCACATCGCTAAGCTCGCTTTTATAAAGTTCAAAAATTTCTCTTTTGCGTTTTATCCTCTCATCTAAAAGCTCCATTTGCCCTAGGCCAATAGCGCCTAAAACATTGCTTAGGCGGTAATTATAGCCGTTTGCTTTATGCTCGTAATAAAGCAGGGGTTCGCGCGCTTGCGTGCTTAAATATCTTGCGTGAGATAGTAAGTTTTCATCGCTACTAATTAGCATACCGCCGCCACCGCAAGTGATGATTTTATTGCCATTAAAGCTATACGCGCCAAAACTCCCAAAACAACCAAGGGCTTTATCATTAAATCTAGCCCCAAGCGCCTCAGCAGCATCTTCTATAACGGCTATTTCATATTTTGAGCAAATTTGCATAATTTCATCTATTTTTGCTGGTTGTCCGTAAAGATGCGTTAAGATCAGTGCTTTTGGCTTTTTTGGCGCGCTTTTTATGGCTTTTTCTAAAAGTTCTGGGCTTAAATTCCAGCTTTCATCACTATCGATGAAAATTGGCTCGCAACGCTCATAAATTATAGGATTAACGCTAGCAATAAAAGTAAAAGTGCTTGCAAGCACGCAATCACCATCATTTAGCCCAAGTGATTTTAACCCAAGGTGTAAGGCCGCTGTGCCTGAGTTTAGCGCAAGCGCGTAAGGCGCGTTAGTGTAGGCTTTAATGGCTTGTTCAAATCTATCTACAAATTCCCCAAGTGGCGCTATATAATTGCTTTTAAATACTTCGTTTATGTATTTTAGTTCATTTGTCCCCATAAAGGGAGGGTTTAAAAAAATCCTTGACATTTTTGTCCTTTTGATGGCGCATTGTAGCGGATTTTAGAGCTTTTGATAATAAAATTTGGCCTAAGCTTATGATTTTTTGCTTTATTTAAAAATACCTTAAAAATAAAAATAATTAAGGCTAACTAAGTTTAAAATAAATAAAATTTTTTTAAAATACGCAATTTTTTGGTGAGTTATGAGAGCAGATTTAGCAGTGGCAAAGGCCTTAAATATCAGTAGAAATAAAGCAAGTGAGCTAATAAAAGCAAGCAAAATTAAAGCTGATGATTTAATTATTTTAAAGCCTTGCCAAAATATATCAAGCGAGGCTAAGATATCTTGCGATGATGAAATATTCGTAAGCCGTGGCGCGATAAAATTAAAGGCGTTTTTGGAATTTTTAAAAAATAATAAACCTAAAATTGTGCCTAATTTAGCAAATAAATGCGCGCTAGATATTGGATCAAGTGCTGGCGGATTTACGCAAATTTTATTAGAAAATGGAGTTTGTAGCGTAGATTGCGTTGATGTAGGTAGTTCTTTGCTAGCAGATATAATCAAAAATGACAAAAGAGTAAAAGCGCACGAAAATACAGATATTAGGGAATTTGCTAAGAGTTGCCAGCAAAGATTTGCGCTAATTACGGCTGATGTTAGCTTTATAGCACTTAGCTACATAATCCCTAGCATAAATCAGCTAGCAAATGATGATATAATCATACTTTTTAAGCCGCAATTTGAAGTAGGCAAAGATGCTAAAAGAAGCAAAAAAGGCGTGGTAAATGACGCGCTAAAAATCACAAAGGCAAAAATGGCATTTAAAGAGCAAGCAAGAGAGCTTGGCTGGGTGCTTTTTTGCGAGCAAGAATGCGCAATTAGCGGTAAAAACGGCAACCAAGAAATATTTTTTTATTATAAAAAAGGCTAGATTATGGATGAGGCTACTTTAAATATGATAAATGAGATAAATAAACAACGCAAGGCCAGCGGCCAAGCCCAAATAAATATAAATAATGATGAAAATTTTAACGCCAAGCCCGCAAATTTTAAAAGCGACACCGCCTGTAGCAAAAATCCGCAAAAAAGCGATATTCAAGCTGTGGCGATTGGACATTTTGATGGGCTTCACAAAGGCCATAAAGAACTTATAAAACGCCTTGGCGAAAATGGGGCTTTAATTATTATTGAAAGCGACAAAGCCACGCTAACGCCAAAACAAAGGCGAGAAGAATATGCTAGCGTGCCTTGTTTTTATTATGATTTAAAAAACATTAAAAATTTGCGCGGGGATTATTTTATCGGGCTTTTGTGTAGGGATTTTAAGAATTTAAAGCGCATTGTGGTAGGTTATGATTTTAAATTTGGCAAGGATAGAGGCTGGGACAAGCACGATTTGGGCAGGATTTTTAATGGCGAGGTGATAGTTGTAAGTGAGTTTTGTTTTGACGGGCTTGGCGTCCATAGCTCAGCAATTAAGCGATTTTTAAGCGATGGCGATATTTACCGCGCAAATCGCTTGCTAGGGCGTGAATACAGCGTAGAAGGCGAGGTGATAAAAGGTCAAGGCATCGGCAAGCACGAGCTTTATCCTACCTTAAATCTTATAATTTATCCTTATGCCACGCCAAAAGATGGCGTTTATGCCACACGCACGCGTATAGATGATAAAACCTACACATCAATTACTTTCATAGGCACGCGCGTTAGCACTGATGGGCTTTTTAGCATAGAAAACCACATAATAGATGAAAATTTAAAAAGTACGCCAAAAAATATCCGCATTTGTTTTATAGAAAAAATCCGTGATAATATGAAATTTTATGATCTAAAAGATTTAAAAAACCAAATCGCAAAAGATATAGAAATTGCCAAAAATGTAGCAAAAACTTGTGATTTAACACTCACTCAAAACTCCACTCACCTTAGAGATCTTAGCTGAAATTTTAGTGTAAATTTATGCTCTTACCCCAATAAATTTATGCTAAAATCAATTAAAATTTTAAAGGCAAGTTATGAAAGATGAATTATTTTCTACTCCAAATAATGCGCCCTTTGAGTTTAGCCAAGCAGTCGCTAGCGTGTTTGATGATATGATTTCGCGCTCTGTGCCATATTATGATATTTCAAGCAAGATAATTTGCGAGTTGTTGTGCGATTTGTTGCCGCAAAATGCGAGCGTGTGCGATATTGGCTGCTCTACTGCTAGCCTTTTATTATTTTTAGCGCAAGCAAGAAGCGATTTGGTGCTTTGTGGGCTTGATTTAAGCGCGCCGATGATAGAACTAGCCAGCAAAAAAGCACAAGCTTATGGGGCAAAAATCGAGCTAATTTGCGCTGATGCGTCAAAATGCCAGCTCCAAAAATGCGATGCTTTTATTGTTAATTACACCCTGCAATTTATTAACACGCAAAATAGAACTAGCTTTTTAGAGCGGATTTTTAGCGCATTAAATCCTGGCGGAATTTTAATTTTTAGCGAGAAGTTAATTTATGATGAAAGCACGCTAAATGCGAGTATAACGCGCCTTTATGAAAATTATAAACAAGCACAAGGTTATAGCAAAACTCAAATCGCTAATAAACGCAAGGCGCTTGAAAATGTCTTAGTGCCTTTTAGCGAGGCCAAAAACCGCGAACTTCTAATAAACGCAGGCTTTAAGAGCGTAGAATCCATATTCAAATGGGGCAATTTTGCTACATTTTTGGGAAGAAAATTTATTTAAGGTAAAAAAATGAATATTAAAAAAAATAATTTGTGAGTGATAAAATTAGACAAAATGCCCATTAATCAAAACCATATCTTTTAAAATTCGCAAATGTATATGGTAGCAAATAATTTTTAATTAAAATTTTTGCTTATTTTCATAGCAAAAATTGTGAGGTAAATTTTATTTGAACATTAAGCCTAAATTTAGCCTTAAAAATGAAATATGCCAAGCCATAAAATTTACAAAGCAAGGTTATTTAATAAAATAATCCCCATCAAAACTTACCAAAGAATATTCATTTTGCGCGCCCAGTGCCATTTTAAGCTCATCAATGCTTAAAAACTCCAAGCTATCCGCACCGATAAACTCGCAAACCTCATTAACATTTTTTTGCGCGCTAATTAGCTCTTCTTTTGTCGGGGTATCGATGCCGTAAATTTCAGGGAATTTTATCTCTGGGGCGGCGATTTTCATATGGATTTTGCTAGCTCCTGCTTGGCGCAACATTTCTACAATGCGTTTGCTAGTCGTGCCTCTAACGATGCTATCATCAATCACCACGACACTTTTGCCTTTTAGCACAGCACTCATAGGATTTAATTTTAATTTTACTTTAAGATTTCTTATTTCTTGGCTTGGCTCGATGAAAGTGCGCCCTACATAGTGATTTCGCACTATCGCCATCTCAAAATCAATCCCAGCGCTTTTAGCATAGCCAAGAGCAGCAGGCACGCCAGAATCAGGCACAGGGATTACTAAATCGGCCTTACAAGTTGATTTTTGCGCTAGCATTTGCCCTAATTTTTTGCGAATATCATAAACATTTTTGCCCTCAATCACGCTATCAGGCCTAGCAAAATAAATATATTCAAACGCGCAAATACGCGGTTTTGGCGTAAAAAGCTGAACGCTTTTGTATTCATCTTTGCCTTCGCTAAAAATTAACATCTCGCCAGGTCGCACATCACGGATAAATTTTGCCCCAAGCAAATCAAAGGCGCAAGTTTCGCTAGCTACGATATAGCCGCCGTTTTTTAGCCTGCCAAGACTTAAAGGGCGCACGCCATAAGGATCTCGCACCGCAAAAACTTTTGAACGACTTAAAATAAGCAAACAATAAGCGCCTTTAATATTTTCAAGTGCTTCAATTATGCGATCTGTTAGCGTGTTTTTCGTGCTTTTGGCTATTAAATGCAAGATATTTTCTGTGTCCATATTTGATTGAAAAATCGCGCCATCGCGCACAAGCGCATTGCGAACCTCATTTTTGTTTATTAAATTGCCATTATGAACTATGCTAATCTCGCCTAAATCATACTTAGCAGCTACTGGCTGGGCATCATCGCCGCTATTTTTGCCAGCTGTGGAGTAGCGATTGTGTCCTATTGCCATCGCGCCTTTTAGAGAGTTTAATTTTTCTTCATTAAAAACTTCAGTTACTAAGCCTTTTTTCTTAATTGTGCTTATGTGATGCTCGCAACTTGCGCTTATTCCGCTTGCTTCTTGGCCTCTATGCTGTAATGCAAACAAGCCATAATAAGCACTTTTAGCCGCGCTTTCTTGATTTATTATCCCTACTATCGCGCACATTTTATAATCCTAAACTATCATCTATGCTATATTTGCCCGGCTCTTTGTTGGCTAGCCAAATGGCTGCTTTTATCGCACCTTTTGCAAAAGTAGCCCTGCTTGTAGCGGTGTGATTTAGCTCTATAAATTCCCCATCATTATAAAAACCAACCCTATGCCTGCCCACAATATCTCCGCCCCTTAGGCTCATTACAGCAATCTCATCAGGTTTTCTTGCGCCTATTGCGCCATCTCGCCCACTTACTCTTACCTTATTTAAATCCAAATTTCTAGCTTGGGCTGCGCTTTGTGCTAAGCTTAAAGCTGTGCCACTTGGCGCATCGATTTTTTTGCGGTGATGCATTTCTACGATTTCTATATCAAAATCATTTAAAATTTTACTTGCAAGGCCTACTAAGCGATTAAGCACGGCCACACCTAAACTCATATTTGTAGCTTGTAAAATAGGCATAGCCGCGCTTGCGTGTTTGATTAAAATTTGCGTGGCTTCATCTAGGCCTGTTGTGCCTATTACTAGCGGTTTTGGGTTTGTTCTAGCATAATTTAAAAGATCGCTAGCCCCAGCTGCAATGCTAAAATCAATCACCACATCGCTTTTATCAAAAAGCTCTTTTAGGCTAGTTGTAGCTTGTGCTAAATCGCTGATATTTTGTGCGTTTTTATCATAAGCTGCGCTTAAAACCGCACCAGAGTTTGCTAAATTAGCGATAATCTCGCGCCCCATTTTACCGCCTGCTCCGTGTATGCCGATTTTTATCATTTTAATCCTTTTATGCGTTTTTTATAAAATTTGCTATGCGAGTTTTGATTTGGGCTTGGCCTAAAAATTCCATTATTTCAAAAATCCCAGGACTAACCGCCCCGCCCGTTAATGCTATGCGGATATTTTGAGCTATATCTTTTAAGCTTTTATTATTGGCTTCTAAAAAGCTCATCGTAAAGTTTTCAATCCCGCTAGCATTAAATGCGCCCTCATAAGAGCTAAGAGCATCTAAATATAATCTACAAAGCGCCTTGCTTTCGTCATTTACAAATTTTTTAAGAGCTTTTTCATCATAGTTTTTTGGCTCGTTTATGATTATAAAGGCTGAGCTTTTTAGCTCAACTAGCGTTTTAGCGCGCGCTCTAAGCATATCAAGTAGCATTTGACCCTTTGGCATAGCCCTAAAATCCATATCAAAATGCTCCAAAGCATCAGCTAAACGCTCAAAAGGCAAGGTTTTAATATAATGTGCGTTTAGCCATTCTAATTTGCTTAAATTATAAGTGCTAGCGCTTTTATTTATATCGTGTGGATCAAAAAGATTTATCATTTCATTTAGACTAAAAATTTCATCATCTCCATGCGACCAGCCAAGACGCACCAAAAAATTTAGCAAAGCCTCAGGCAAATAGCCCATATTTTTATACTCCATCACATCGGTTGCGCCGTGGCGTTTGCTTAATTTAGCACCATCAGAGCCGTTTATCATCGCCACATGAAAAAACTCAGGGATCTTAAAGCCAAGTGCTTCATAAAGCACAATTTGCTTTGGAGTGTTGCTTAAATGATCATCGCCACGCAAAATATGCGTAACGCCCATTAGCGCATCATCTATTACCACGGTAAAATTATAAGTTGGCGTGCCATCACTTCGCGCGATTATAAAATCATCTAAAATATCATCGCAATTAAAACTAACCAAGCCCTTAATACCATCTTTAAACTCGATTTTGCCCTCATTTGGCGCTTTTATGCGAATTACAGGCTCTATGCCAGCAGGCGGTGTGCCGTTAAAATCGCGGTAGCGCCCGTCATATCTTGGGCGCTGTTTTTTGGCTTCTTGGCTAGCGCGAAGCTCATCAAGTTCTACCTTGCTCATATAGCATTTATAGGCCTTGCCATTTTTTAATAATTCATCAATGTATTTTTTGTAAATTTCAAATCTTTGGCTTTGATAGGTTACTTCTCCATCGTATTCTAATCCACACCAGTTAAAGGCCTCGCGTATTGCTACTACGGCTTGTTGTGAGTTGCGTTTTAGGTCTGTATCTTCTATGCGAAGTAAAAATTTACCGCCCATTTTGCGAGCGTATAAATAATTATAAAGCGCGGTGCGAAGTCCGCCAACATGTAAAAAGCCAGTGGGGCTTGGGGCAAATCTAGTAGTAAGCATTTCTAGTCCATTTTTAAAATTTTTGGCTATAATTCTAGCTTTATTTTGTTTAAAAAGGTGTAATTTATGGTTAAAATGTTTAGAAATTTTAAAATTTACAAAATTTTAATTGCGTTTTTTTGCGTTTTTTTTCTTAGTAGCGCAAACGCCAAATACATAAATGGCATAAGCGCGATAATCGATGGCGAGATAATAACAGATTATGACATACAAAAACTAATCGATGCTTTAAAAATAAGCCCTAGCCAAGCTTTAAATATCCTAATCCGCCAAAAGCTAGAAGATGCGCAAATAAAAGCTATGGAGATAAATCCTAGCGAGATTGAAATAAACGCTCAAATGAGCCAAATAGGCGCGCGCTCTGGCTTTAAGGATTGGAGCGAGTTTGAAAAAGCATTAAAAAATCAAGGCGTAAATATAAATGATTTTAGGGCGCAAGTAAAAAATAATATAGCCCTAGAAAAACTCTACTCCAACATAACAAACCGCCCAAACGCAAACATAACCCAAGAAAATGCGCGCAGATTTTACCAAAATAACAAAAGCTTATTTTCGCGTTTTATCAATGCTACTATCACGCAATATTCATCTCAAAATGCGCAAGATTTAGAAAATTTAAAGGCTAAAAAACCAAATAACGCCCTAAGCGCAAAAGCTCAAAAAATCTCAGCCACTAGCACAGATGCGCGCTTAGTCGAGCTTGTTGCTAATACAAAAATAGGCGATTTTACGCCAATTATCCCACAAGGCGGCTTTTATGTGATGTTTAAGATAAATGATAAAGATGGCATTTATACGCCAAATTTTGAAGATATAGAAGAAAATGTGGCCCAAGCTATGATAGCTCAAGAAAAAGAAGCGATGATAGAAGATTATTTTAATAAACTTCGCGTAAGCGCAAATATCCAAATAATTAAAAGATAAAAATGTTAGTAGATGCACACGGGCGAATAATTGATTATTTGCGTATATCACTTACTAAAAAATGTAATTTTCGCTGTCAATACTGTATGCCAGAAAGTGGCATTAAAAGTCTTAGCCATAATGAAATTTTAAGCTATGAAGAGATGTTTGATTTTGTTAAAATTTGTATTGATAACGGGATTAAAAAAATCCGCATAACAGGCGGAGAACCCTTGGTGCGAAAAGATGCTCATAATTTTATAGCGATGATTTATAATTACGCGCCTTTTGTTGATTTGGCAATGACTACAAACGGATACTATCTAAAAAGCAAGGCACGCGTTTTAAAAGATGCAGGCTTAAAACGCATAAATATCTCCCTTGATACCCTAAACCAGCAAAAATTTAAGCTAATTGCCCGCTATGATGGTCTTTTGCAAGTAAAAGAAGGTATAAATGAGGCTTGTAAATTAGGCTTTAAAGTAAAGCTAAACTCTGTTGTAATGCGCGGGATAAATGATGATGAATTGCTAGATTTATTAAAATTTGCCCAAGATATCAACGCGCAAATCCGCTTTATTGAATATATGGAAAACTCCCACGCTAGCAGCCAAATCAGCTCCATGCGCTCTGATGAAATTTTAAACCTAATATCCAAAACGCATAAAATCAAAGAAATTACCAAAAGCAAGCAAAGCCCAAGCAGACTTTTTGTGCTTGAAAATGGCTATATTTTTGGCTTGATAAATCCGCATAATTGCGATTTTTGCTCTACTTGTAATCGCATTAGATTAAGTAGTGAGGGCTTGTTGATACCTTGTTTGTATTTTGATGAAGGGCGTAGCATTTTAAAAGCGATGAAAAGCGGGGATTTAGCCAGCGCTAAGCAAATACTAACTGATGTTTTAGCAAATAAACCAGAAAAAAACAGATGGCAAGATGATGAAATTTCCACACGAGCCTTTTATGAAACAGGCGGGTAAATGTAAAATTTCTAAATAACTTTATAACAATTAATAACTATTTTAAGCTTGTAATGAAAATTTTATTTTAATAATAATTATGTTAATTCAAAAACTTTTAAGATACTTTTAATATAATTTTAAAATTTGAAATTTCAATGAAATTTTAATAATTTTTAGGATAAATATTTGTTAAAAATCAAATTTTATATTTTTTTCTTCATTAGCATTGCGTTTAGTTCTTGTGCGCAAAATGAAAAAAGCGAGCAAGAAATTTTACAAAGCAAAATAAATCATGGCAAGGCATTATATGCAAAAGATTGCATCGTCTGCCACGGCCAAAAAGCCGAAAAAGCCTATATGGGCGAGGTTCCGCCAATTAAGGATTTGGATTTTGCCGTAAGACTTGAAATGATGAAGCAGTATAAAAACGGTGGCTTAGGCGAAAAAGGCGCATACGGCCTAGCCAATGTAAAACAAGATGTAATGCTAAAATTAAGCCAAGATGATATGGAGCATATCAATTTATACATACAAACGCTAATTAGCGAAGAAAAAAATAAATAAAATTTTAATAAATTCTTACAATTTGTATAAAACCCTCAACGCAAATTTTAAAATTTATCTTTATTAAAATATAAAAAGCGAGTTTATTTGTAAAACTCTCAATGCAAATTTTACAATTTCACAAACAATCTTGCTGAGCTAGAATTATTAAAATTTGCTTAAAGCTCCAAAATCTTTATGATTGTTTAGAGCCGTTTAAGTTATATTGTGTTAGTATTTGTGAATTTTTTCAAAGAAGCTACATGAAAACCATCGCAATTAGTATCGGTGATATAAACGGCGTAGGGCTAGAAATCGCTATAAAAGCGCATTCTAAAATCAAATCTTTTTGTAATCCAATTTATTTTATAAATCAAAATTTGCTATCCCAAGGCGCACAAATTTTAAATGCCAATGTCCCGGCTGATTTTAAAATTTATGAATGCGGGGAAAATTTTAAAATTCATCCAGGTAAAATTAGCAAAAAAAGTGGTAAATTTTCTTTTTTAAGCTTTAAAAATGCCCTAATATTCACAAAAAACGCCCAAGCAGATGCGCTAGTAACCCTACCAATAAATAAAAAATCCTGGCAAAAAGCTGGCATAAAATATGTAGGCCACACAGATGCTTTAAGCGATTTTTTCAAAAAACAAGCCATTATGATGTTAGGTTGCCAAGAGCTATTTTGCGCTTTATTTACCGATCATTTAGCATTAAAAAAAGTAAGCAAGCAAATAAAAAGTAAAGCTTTATTTAAGTTTTTGCTTGATTTTTATGCTTGCACTAAATTTAATAAAATCGGTGTTTTAGGCTTAAATCCACACGCTGGCGATAATGGCGTGCTAGGTTGTGAAGAAAAAGCCATCAAAAAAGCCATCAAAAAAGCAAATCATAATTTAAATAATAAAATTTTCATCGGCCCCTTAGTAGCTGATGCCGCCTTTAATGCAAACTCGCTCAAATCTTGCAATCATCTAGTAGCGATGTATCACGATCAAGGTCTAGCACCGCTAAAAGCCTTGTATTTTGATAAATCAATAAATGTAAGCTTAAATCTGCCAATAATCCGCACCAGCGTAGATCACGGCACGGCTTTTGATATAGCATACAAAGGCCTTGCTAGCACAAAAAGCTACGAAGAGGCCATAAAATACGCAAATTTAATAGCAAATTCTAAATAAACCAAGCTTGGGGGCATTTATGTAAAGTATAAATAAATAATAAAGATAAATAAACAATACTTGGAGGATTCGTGTTTAGAGGAATTTTTACTGGCAAAGATAATCTTTTTGCCTTGATATTTTTTATAATTTCAGTTTTTGCTTTTTTTATTTGGGGATATAATTATATTCCAAGCAATCATCTTTTACTTTTTATTTTAGCTAGTGTTTTTGGTATATTTATGGCCTTTAATATCGGTGGTAACGATGTAGCAAATAGTTTTGGTACTAGCGTGGGCGCTAAAACCCTTACCATTAAGCAGGCTCTAATAATCGCAGCTGTTTTTGAGTTAAGCGGTGCGATATTTGCTGGTGGCGAAGTAACTAGCACCATAAGAAGCGGGATTATTAGTTTATCAGATCAAAGCTTGGTGCCACCTATGGCATTTGCTGGGGTTATGATGGGAGCGTTATTTAGTGCTGGTGCGTGGTTGTTTGTGGCTACAAAATTTGGCATGCCAGTATCTACTACCCATTCAATTGTAGGCGGTATAATAGGCGCTGGCATCACTATGGGAATGATACATTTTGGCACTTGGAGCGATACTGCCGGGCTAATAAAATGGAGCAAGGTTTTAGAAATAGTAGCTAGCTGGTTTATAAGCCCAGTAGCTGGCGGAATAATAGCTTATATGGTTTTTGGCTATGTAAAAACCAAAATCATCACGCCCTCTGTGCAACTACATGAAAAAGTAAAAGCATTAAAAAAAGAGCGCAAAACATATAAAAATCAATATTTTAAAGAACTTAGCACAAAAAGTGAGGCCGAGCAACTCTCAGCCCTTAGAAAAGTAGCCGCGGCTGCTGAAGAAGATGACGAAGATGATATAACAAACACCGTTGCCGTGCGTAGCGAATACCGCGACCAGCTAAGAAGAATGAAAAAAAACGAGCGTAGCATTGATGTGCTAAAATATATGCGTATGAATATCCCAATAGTAGCAGCTTGTGGCGCGGCTGTGGTTTCAGCTAGTTTATTATTTAAGGGCTTAAAAAATTTAAAGCTTGATTTTAGCGTGGCTGAAACGCTTTGGATGATTTTTGTTATTTCAATTTGTGCTTATTTAATTAGCTTTGCAATTGTAAATATGATAAAAAAAGATAATCCTATAAAAGGCATAAATCGCGTATTTGGATGGTTTCAAATTTTTACAGCCTCAAGCTTTGCTTTTTCTCACGGCGCAAACGATATAGCAAACGCCGTAGGCCCTTTTGCGGCGATTTTAGATGTGCTAAAAACTAGCTCAATTAATTCTAGTTCGCCAGTGCCATTTATCGCAATGGCCACCTTTGGCGTGGCTTTGGTTGTGGGGCTTTGGTTTTTGGGTAAAGAAGTAATTACCACAGTAGGCTCAAAACTCGCTCACATAGAGCCTACGACAGGTTTTAGTGCTGAGCTAGCAAGCTCTGTGGTGATTTTAGTAGCCACTCACATGGGCTTGCCTATTAGCTCTACGCATGTGCTAATTGGTGCTGTGCTTGGCATAGGATTATATAATAAAAGCGCGAATTGGTCCTTGCTTAAACCTATTGGGCTTGCTTGGGTTATTACCATACCAGCAGCTATGCTAGGTTCGGCGTTTTGTTATTGGATCTTGCATATGCTATTAATAGATTAAAATTTTAATTTTGCTAGGCTAGCAGAGCATTTAAATCTACTAGCCCGGCTTATTACTTAGCTTATAAATAAAATTACAATAAAATATTTTGCCCTTAAAGCTAATTAAAATTTTAAAATTTCTGGCTTTTTGCGGATAAATTTTAATAATTTCTAGCTCTTTTTTAAGAAAATTTAACTTTTTATGTGAAAGTTTGTGAAATTCTTTAAAATTTTTCACATTTTAGCGTTAAAAAACATAGAAATTTTAGCCTCTTTTAAAGAATATTGCGGTAAAATCTCGCATTTTTTTAAGGTTATAAATGATTACTTGGATGCAAAAACACAAAAAATATCTAGTTGTTACTATTTGGGTTAGCACGATAGCCTTTGTTGGCGCTGGATTCGTGGGCTGGGGAGCTTATGATTTTAATAAATCCCGTGCTACTTCAATAGCAAAAGTCGGCGACATAGATATATCTTATCAGCGTTTTGAGCAAACCTATGCCAAGCTTTTTAATTATTATTCTCAGCTAAGCCAAAGACAATTAAGCCAAGAAGAAGCAGAGCAATTAGGCTTAGTAAATATCGCTACGCAAAGTCTAATAGATCAAGCTTTGCTTTTAAATTATGCTAAGGATTTGGGGCTAGATATAAGTGATGAAGAGCTTATAAGCGAGCTAATCAAAACACCTAATTTTCAAAAAGATGGCACCTTTGATACAAAAACCTATCAAAGCACCCTACAAAGATTAAAAATCACCCCAAAAGAATACGAAAACGAATTAAAAGATAATTTGCTAGCACAAAAACTTCTTTCTACCCTAGGGCTAAAAGCCGACACCCTAGCACAAGAGCTATTAAATGCCGATATATCAATGAGCGATACAATAAAAGCCAAAGTGATTTTAGCTACACTGCCAAAAATCAGCGATGATGAAATAAAACAAAGCTGGGATAAAAATAAAGATCTATATTTATCTAGCCAAAAATACGAGCTAAACACGCATTTTATCCCAGTAGCAAAAGATGAAAAAATCGATGAAAATGCGCTAAAAGCATATTATGATGAAAACCGCGCTGATTATAAAGATGGTAGCGATAAAATTATGCCTTTTGAAGAAGCAAAAAGTGCTGTAATGGCTGATTTAGCCTTTAAAAACGCCAAAAAAGGCGCGCTTGAAGAGTATTTAAAAATTAAAAAAGGCGACAAAAACGCTAGTGAAATTTTAATAATAGACAGCGCCAACGCAAATGATTTTCCGCTTGATGAGTTAAAAGACGCAAAAGAAGGCGAAGTGCTCAAACCATTTACTTATAAAAATGGATATTTAATAGCCAAAATAGCCAAAATCATCGCCCCGCAACCAAAAAGCTACGAAGAAGCAAAGGCCGATGTTTTAAGCGCATTGCAACTCAAAAAAATGCGTGAAAATTTACAAGCAAATGCTAAGGCAAGCCTAGAAAAAAAAGAAGAATTAAAACAAAAGATTAAAATTTCAAAAGATAGCGATGAAAATATTTTAGGTTTAAGCCAAGAAGAAAGCATAGAGTTTATCAGCAAGGTTTTTGCCAGCACTGATAAAAGTGGCTATATTTTGCTAAATGATAAGGCTGTGGTTTATGAAATTATCGGGCAAAGCTTATTTACGCCAAATAAGCAATTTGCTAGCTTATTAGCCAGCAATGCAGCTAATATCAAAAAATCTCAGTTAGAACAAGGCTTAATCTTAGCCTTACAAAAACAATACATTATTAAAAAATATTATAAATAAAGGTTGAAAGTGTCGGCTAAAATTTTAGGTATAGATGTCGGATCTGTTAAAATTTGCGCTGCGATAGCAGAATTAAATAATTCAGGCGGTGTGAAAATAATCGCTATTAGCTCTTGCGAATCAAAAGGGCTAAAAAAAGGCTCCATTACAAATATAGAATTAGCAGCAAACTCCATAAAATCCGCAGTAGATGATGTAGTGCGCATCGCTGGAACAAATTATGATCGCGTAATAGTTTCACTTAGTGGCAAAGATATACAAAACATAGAAGCTAATAACGCTATAAATATGCCAGAAAAAGAAGTAAATTTGGCTCAAATTTCACGCTTGCTTGAAGATGTGGAGTATAGGGTTAAAATTCCTAGCGAGTATGAAATAATCCACACCTTGCCGTATAATTTTAAACTTGATGAGCAAGAAAACATAGAAGATCCACTTGGTATGAATGGCAATAGACTCGAAGTAGATACTCACATCATAGCAGCCCAACGCTCATCTGTGATAAATCTACGCAAGGCAGTAGAAAAAGCAGGCTTAAAGGCTGATAATATCGTCTTAGCAGCCTATGCCTCGGCAATTGCTACATTAAATGAAGATGAAAAATCCCTTGGCGCTGCGCTAATAGATATGGGTGGGGCAACTTGCAATATGATAGTTCATGCTGGAAATTCTATGCGCTATGCTGATTTTTTGGGTGTTGGCTCAGTTTCTATTACTAATGATATATCAGCTATTATCCACACGCCTATTTCAAAAGCAGAAGATGTTAAGCTAAAACTAGGCGATATTAAAAGACAAGGCTTAGAAAAGGTGTTATTGCCAGATATAGGCGATGAGGATGAATTGCGTCAAACAGATGTTAATATCATAGCTGAGGTGGTTTTTGCCAGGGTAAATGAAACCCTTTTATTACTAGCTGAAATGCTAAATAATTCAGGCTATGCCCATCTTTGTGGCGCAGGCGTGGTATTAACCGGCGGTATGACAAAACTTGAAGGACTTAGAGAACTAGCTACTTTAATATTTAATAATATGTCAGTGCGCATAGCCAAACCAATTGATATAGAAGGATTAGATAATGATTATAAAGACCCAGCATATTCATGTGCCATAGGTTTATGCTTATATGGCGCTGGAAAATTTACACCATATGAAAAAGACAGCGAACACAAAATGCGCTATAAAGGCGAACCACCAATTATTGGCAAAAGCACTGGCTTAGCGAGTGTGCAAGATTTAGATAGGACAAATGCTTCAAATTTTAATGCACAAAACAATCAACTGCCAATATCCGCAAATGGTGAATTAGGTATAAAACTTGAAGGCGATTCAACAAATCAAAAAGTATTTAAACCTAGGATAAAAATAAATCCTTTGGTTAAAGTAATTAATTATTTTAAAAATTTATTTTAAGGGGTTAAAAATGAGTGCTTTTAGCATAGAAGAAGGTAACACAATAGCTTTTGATGTAAAAATTAAAGTAATAGGCGTAGGTGGCGGTGGCGGTAATGCCATAAATCATATTATACGCGAAGGTATTAATAAACTCTCAGGTATGGATAGGGTAGATTTATTAGCAGCTAATACCGATGCACAAGCTCTAATAAAATCACAAGCATATACAACCTTACAACTTGGCGAAAAAAGAACCAAAGGACTTGGCGCAGGTATGCGCCCAGAAGTTGGCAGAGAATCAGCCGAAGAAAGCTATGAGCAAATAAAAGCTATGCTAGATGATGCTAAGATAGTATTTATCGCCTCAGGTTTTGGTGGTGGCACAGGCACGGGTGCTGCGCCTATTGTAGCTCGCGCAGCCAAAGATATAGGCGCTCTTACCATAGCAGTAGTAACCACCCCTTTTCACTCAGAAGGTAAAAGACGCATGAGATTAGCCCAAGAAGGCATAGTCGAGCTTAAAAAAGAATGCGATAGTATAGTAATAATCCCTAATGAAAAATTATTAGCAATAGCTGGCAAAAATGTAGGCTTTAAAGATAGCTTTAAGATAGTAGATGCTGTGCTTGCAAATGCGGTAAGCGGTATGAGTTCTGTTATACTTGAATCAGGCGATGGTGATATAAATGTGGATTTTGCCGATGTTTGCACGGCGATGAGCCATCGTGGCTTGTCGCTTTTGGGTGTAGGGCAAGCAACGGGCGAGGATTCAGCCCAAGAAGCTATAAAATGCGCCATACAATCGCCGCTACTTGATAACATAGACATAAAAGGCGCAAAAGGCGTGCTAGCTAATTTTCGCTTTCATCCAGCTCATCCACAAGGCGATATACACGAAGCCATGGGCTTGCTTAGAGATACTGTTGATGATGATGGCGAGGTTGATATTTTCTTTGGCACCATTACAGATGAAAATATGCAAGTAGATTTAGTAGAAGTTACCGTAATAGCCACAGGTTTTGCCGACAAAGAAGAAGAAAAAATCGACCCAACCCCACAACAAATCAAACCTATGCCTACGCAAAAAACAGGCACAGATGATTTATTTGCTGATTTTTATCATAAGCCAGCGCCTAGACCAAATATCAGGCCAAATTCTGATGATTTAGACGCGCCATCTTTTAAACGCTTTATGCTAGATTAAACTCTGGGCGGGTTTTCCGCCCTAGCTTATTTTAAAATTTTAAATATGAAAAAACTTTTATTGATTTTACCTGTATTTTTTAGCGCGTGTTATGTTAATGAACGCGGGGTTTCGGCTAGATATTATAATGATTGCCGCGAGTTTTACGATGCATCGGGTATGTATCATAAGGTCTGCGATGAAAATATAATTGATTTTGCCGACATCAAAAAACTCCCTACAAAAAAATCAAAAAACCGCACACAAATCAAGCAATTACCAGAAATTAACGAAGAAGAAGAAAATAAAGCCATCGATGAGCTTGAAAAACAACTAGATGAAGAAAGCAAAAATGAATAAGGGCTTAAATCAAGCTGGCTTAGATGCGCTTTTAGCTCAAATCAACACGCTAAAAGGCGAGTTATTAAGCTTTGAAAATGCGGATTGTTTAAGCTTAAAATTAAATGGTGCCGATGATGAAATAATCGAAAAAATCGCCCTTGATTTAAGGCCGTGGCGCAAAGGCCCATTTAAAATAAACGAGCTTTTTATAAATGCTGAATGGAATAGTTTTATAAAATTTAACGCTCTTTTAAAATATTTTGATGCTACAAATAAGCGCGTGTGCGATGTAGGGTGCAATAACGGCTATTATATGTTTCGTTTATTAGCTCAAAATCCAGCAAAAATCGTAGGTTTTGACCCATCAAAATTATTTTTTTCTCAATTTTATTTTATAAATCATTTTTTACGAACAAAAATTGCTTATGAGTTATTAGGCGTGCAAGATTTACCGGCTTATTCAAGGGCGCAAGGCAAGTTTGATTTGATTTTTTGCCTTGGCGTGCTTTATCACAGAAGCGATCCTATTAGCACGCTAAAACAGCTAAAAGCAGGCCTAGGCGATAATGGCGAGCTAATACTTGATACGCTTTTTATAGAGCGTGATGATGAACTAGTGCTAAGCCCTGCTAAAAGCTATGCTAAGATGAGCAATGTATTTTTTATCCCAAGTCTTAAAGCGCTTGAAGGCTGGGCGTATAGGGCTAAGTTTAAGAGCTTTGAGCCGTTATTTTCTAGCCTTACAGACGAAAACGAACAACGCTTAACGCCTTGGATTTATGGGCAGAGTTTAGAGCAGTTTTTAAGCGATGATAAAGCCTTTACCATAGAAGGCTACGCACCACCAAAACGCATTTATGTAAAATTAAGAGGTTAAAATGCCAAACGAAGAAAACAATCAAGAACAAATCATAACCCAAGAACCAAACCCCGAAATAAACGAGTTTTCAGCCTTAAATAACGAAGATATTGCGCGCTTTGAAAACCAAATTAAAATAAGAAATGAAATTAAGCCAGTTTATACAGGCTATGTTTATGATATGAAAGAAAATTTTGCAAAAACTCGTTTTAGCACGACAAAAGAAATGGCTTATGATGAAGATGGCTTGGTGTTTAATAGCTTTTTACATACAGCGGCCAATTATGCTGCGCAAGTGGCTATCAATAGTGAATTTTTAATCACAATAGCCTCGCGCGTTAATTTTTTGGCCCCGGCAAAAGTCGGCGATATAATCTCT
Organism: Candidatus Campylobacter infans; assembly: GCA_009827235.1. Classification (GTDB taxonomy): domain Bacteria; phylum Campylobacterota; class Campylobacteria; order Campylobacterales; family Campylobacteraceae; genus Campylobacter; species Campylobacter infans. The sequence continues at coordinate 95,707 of SPMW01000002.1, forward strand.
TTTGAAGCCAAGGCATTTTTTAATGAAAGCAAAAAACGCGAAGTTAAAGTAAAGGGCTTTATTAATGATATACGCGTTATTGAAGGCTCTTTTTCTATTATTATCCTTGATGAGCATATTTTCAAAATCCAAAAAAAGCAATTAGAAAAACAAGCAAAAGAAAGCCGCACTCGCACAGCTAATAATAAATAAATCTTAAAATTTATTTATGTGCGCTTGCTAGCTCTTTATAGTAGCCTAGCGCGCTTTTAGTTTAAAATTTTATTTTTAATAAGGGCGGAATAAAATTTAATCTTTCAAAAAATAAAATTTTAAAATTTATTTTTACTCTTTTAAAAAGCAAAATTTTATAAGTTAATTTTAATCTTTTAGTGGAGAAATTTTAAAATTTATTTTTAATTTAAAAAGCAAAATTTTAAAATTTACTCCATAATTTTATTTATTTTTTTACAAAAACGCTTTGTAAATTTTGAATAGTTTGAGGACTAATTGCGCCGATTAAGTATTCAAGTTTAATATAAGCTAGCACCAATTTATGTGAAGCTTCTAGCGAATCTAGCATTGTTTGATGAACCCTAGCGCGCGCATCAAAAAGCGCTATCACATCGCGCAAACCTTCATTATAACCGCGCTCTACTGAGATTTGATAAAGCTTAGCGGTTTGGACGGAATTTCTCATAATCTTAGCCTCGCTTAGATAATTGCGAAAATCACTAATGGCGGTTTTTTGATCGATTTCTACCTTGCGTTGTGTATCAAGCTCTTTTGTTAGGCTTGACATTTTTAAATATTCACCTTCTTGCATTCTCGCATAAGTTAAACCGCTTTTAAATATCGGCATACTCACACGAAACATTGTTTCTACTTTATTTTTTTCATCGCCAAAACGCACTTTTTCTTTATAGTCATAATTAGAATAACTCAAACTAAAATCAGCCGTTGGCAAAAAGGCTGCGATACGCTTATTTTTTTCATATATGGCGATTTTAGATGCGATTTGGCTTTGTTGGTATTCGTGATTAGCAAAGACATTTTCATATTTGCTAGTATCCACGCTCTCAAAAAAATCAAGCTGTAAATTTTCAAAATCATCATAAGTGCCTATTTCTTGCCCTGTTAGTTTGGCTAAGGCTAGTTTTGCTACTTCGATGCGGCGTTGGGCTCTGCTAACGCCAAGCAATGCTTGATCGTAGCGCACATTTGCTTCAAGCGTGTCCATTTTATTAGCAAGACCAAGCTCTAAACGCTTGCTTAATTGATCAAATTTTAAACGATTGGTATTTTCTAAAATAGCTGCTAATTCCAAGCTTTTATTAGCATAAGCAAGCTCAAAATACGCCATTGCCACGCGGTTTGCTAGATCTTGTTTTGCTTGTTCGTAGATCAAATCATAGCCATCTTCTCTTAGGCTATCTTGAGCGCGTCCATACCATAAATCAGGGCGAAAAACTTGCTGATTTAGCGTAACGCCATAGCGTTGGTAGGTTTCATCCATTTTATCCTTAATGCCAGGATATTGTTTGTTGTATTTTTCGCCATTATATACATAAGTTGCTTCTATGCTCGGCAAAAGCGTAGCAGTAGCTTGCCATGTGCGCTCTTTGGCAGCTAAATTTTCATACATCGTGCTTTTTACGATTTTATCATTTTCTAATGCCATTTCGTAAGCTTTGCTTAAACTAATATCAGCTCCGTTTGCGATGCTAATGCCAATAAAGGCTATAAAAGAAATTTTAAGAAAGCTTTTTTTCATCTTTAATCCTTGAAATTTTAATCTTCATTAAATGCTTTTGCAAACATTCTGCTAAATGGTTTAAGCAAATAGCTTAACATAGTGCGGCGACCTGTTTTTATCACTACTTCTGCTGGCATTCCAGGCACGAAAAAAAAGCCGTTTTCTTTGATTTTTTCTAAACCGCGCTCGGTTGGCTCGGCTTTTACTTGATAGTAAGGATTGCCATAGCGATCCTCAAGCACATCAGCTGACACATAAGTAAGCTTGCCCTCTACAATCTGCGAAGTTTGCGTATTAAATGCGCTAAACATCAAATCCGCATCCAAGCCTTCAAAAACCTTATCTATATGCACGGTTGGCAACTGCGCTTCTATGATGTATTCAGCATTTGTAGGCACTAAGCTCATTATGGTTTCGCCAGGCTTTACTACTCCGCCTATGGTGTGTGTGTTAAGCTCTACTATGGTGCCATCTTCTGGGGCTTTTATGGCTGCTCTTTCTTGTTGATCTTGCATAGCGCGAAGTCTGGCTGCTGTGTCATTAAGCTTAGTTTTAGCATCTTCGTATTGTTTTAGAATATCTTCTTTAAAGCTGCGCTCTCTAAATAAAATTTGCTGTTCGGTTTCGGAGATTTGGACTAAAAGTCTTGCTATTTCAGCTTTACCATTAGCGATTTGTCCTTGCGCTTCGGTGCGGTCGCGCTCTATATCTCGCAAGCGGATTTTATCGGTTAATTGCTCTTTATATAGCCTTTGCCATTCTTTTGCTTCTTCATTTAATGATGCTACGCGTGCTGTGCGTGAGCTAACGATAGCTCTTGTACCTTCTATTTGGTTTTGAAGTTGGTCTATTCTTTGTTTTAAGATACTAATTTCATCATTTAATAGCTTATTTTGCTCGTTAAAAATGCTTTCTTGCCCACTAGCTGCTAGCTCAAAGCCTTTTTCGTTTTTAATATCATCAGCCCAAGTGATGGTTTTATTGCCATCTCTTTGTGCTTGTAAGCGACTTACAATGACACTATTTTGTAAATATTCATTTTTTAATATATCTATGGTGCTGTTTAGTTGAGCGTTTTTAATCTCTATTAATAAATCGCCCGCTTTTACTACATCGCCATCTTTTACATAGATTTTTTCTACCACACCGCCTTCAAGGTGTTGGATTAGTTTTTTATTACTTGAAACTACTATCTTGCCTGGTGCCACAGCCGCGCTATCAAGCGGAGCAAAACCCATCCATAGCACAAAAACCGCAATAAAAGCGCCTATTAAAATTGTGCCAAATTTTATTACCTTATCTTCATTTTGTAACATCAGCAATTACCCTTTTTGTGTTTGTGTTTGATCTGCTACTTGGACTGGTTTTACTGCTCCAAGCTTAGCTAAGATATTATCGCGCTCACCAAAATAAACTAATTGCCCGTTATTTAACACAGCGATCTTATCTACGCTTTGAAGCACATTTAATTTGTGAGTAATCATTAAAATTGTAGCCTTGCCTTTTAGAGCCATTAAAGAATTATGCAATGCGCGCTCGCCTTCTTCATCTAAGCTTGCATTTGGTTCATCAAGCACGATGATTTTAGGATTTTTATAAAGAGCTCTTGCAAGAGCTACGCGCTGGCGTTGTCCGCCTGAAAGACTAGTCCCGCCAATGCCTAATCGCGTATCATAGCCATCAGGCAAGCGAAGTATCATATCATGGACATTTGCTGCTTTTGCAGCTTCTACTACTGCCTTGCTATCTATCTCGCCAAAACGCGCTATATTTTCAGCCACAGTGCCCTCAAAAAGCTCTACATCTTGTGGCAAATATCCCACATGCTGTCCTAGCGCATCGCTGTAATATTGATTTATATCAGCTCCATCTATTCGCACCACGCCATGAGCTAATGGCCAAATGCCTAAAATCGCCCTAGCTAGCGAACTTTTGCCAGCAGCGCTTGGGCCAATTATCGCGCACATATCACCAGCATTTAAGCTTAGATTTATGCCCATTAGGCTTGGTCTTTTTGCGTTTGGTGGAACAAGAGAAATGCTCTCGCACGCAATGCTACCTTGTGGGTCAGGCAGGGTTAATTTATCGCGCTCTACTGGGAAATCGTTTAAAAATTTATCTAATCTTTCATAGCTATCTTTTGTGCTTTTGTATTGTTTCCAGCTAGCTATTAAGATATCAAGCGGAGCAAGAGCGCGCCCAAGCAAAATCGAACCTGCTATCATCATACCAGGGGTTATTTCCATAGTTAGCACCAAATACGCGCCAAGCCCTAGCATTAGCGATTGCGAAGCAACGCGTGTGCTTTTAGAAATATTTGCATAAACGCCAGCTTGTGCGCTAGCTTGGCTGTGAGATTCTAAGAAAACATCGTGGCGTTTGCGCCAATGCTTTTTAAGGGCTTCATTCATACCCATAGCATTTATTACTTCGCTATTTCTTAGGTTTGTATCTATTAGGCGAATGGCTGATTTATAAGTATCGTTTGATTTTTTAAGCCCGTCTTTTGTGGCTTTTTCATTTAATAAAGCCACGCCAAAAAGCGCAATAGAAGAAAAAATCGCAAACCAGCCATACCAAGGATGAAATAAAAATAAAATTATTACATAAATAGGCAACCACGGAGCATCTAAAAAAGCAAAAACTCCATTTGTGCTCATGTATTGCTTGATGGAGTTTAAATCGCTCATAGCCTGAGAGCTAACACGCCCTGGATAACGCGATGAGAGCTTAAAGATAGCATCGTAGATTCTATCGCTTAAATTCATATCAAGCTGGTTGGCAAAAATAATTAAAATTCTTGATCTTAACACCTCAAAAATGCCCATCACAGCAAATAAAATCATTACTATTAAGGTTAAGAAAAATAAAGTGCTTTCAGAACGACTACTAACTACTCTATCATAAAGTTGAAGCATATAAAGTGGCGGAGTTAGCATTAATAAATTCACAAAAAAACTAAAAACTCCCGCATAAATAATACATCGTTTTGATTTTTGAATGGCTTGTTTTAACTCACCTGTTTTAATCATCTAAATATCCTTAAAATATGCCAATACAAGCAATTACGGCACTTTAAAATTGTAAGCAATGCTAAAAAAGTGCGGATTATAGCACAAAATTTTATATATTAGAAATTTTAGTATTAATTTTAATGCTTTTTGCTATAATGCGCGCTTTTTTTGGGGATAAGATGAAAATTTATGCTTTAAGTGATGATATTTTTACACCAAGAAATAAATTATTTGATAGCATTAGCCAGCTTATAAATGCTGGCGTGGATTTAATTCAATATAGAAGCAAAATTATCCCGCATGATACCCAGCTTTTAAAAAATATTTGTAAATACGCAAGATCTCGTGGCGCAACAATCATCATTAATGATGATGCGATTTTAGCCAAGCAAGTAGGCGCAAATGGCGTTCATATCGGCAAAAATGATGGCTCGCTAACGCAAGCACGCCAAATTTTAGGCAAAAACGCCATAGTTGGTGTAAGCTGCTATGATAGCTTAGATTTAGCTATTGAGGCTGAAAATTATGGTGCTAGTTACGCTGCCTTTGGCGCACTTTTTACTAGTAGCACAAAGCCAAATGCCACTAAATGCGATCTTAGCGTAATAAAAGCAGCAAAACAGCGCCTTAGCATTCCAGTATGCGCCATAGGCGGCATAAATGCTAGTAATATCGCAATGCTACAAAATACCGGCGTTGATTTAATAGCCGTGGTTAGAGCCTGCTATGAGCCATTTAGTATAAAAGAAAATATAAAAGCATTAAAAGCGAAATTTTAAGGATTATTTTAATTAAAATTTTAAGGTAAAAGATGGATATTTTTTCGGTTGTGATTTTAGGATTTATTGAAGGATTGAGCGAGTTTTTGCCCATTAGCTCCACAGGGCATATGATTTTGGGCGCAAAGCTTTTAGGCTTAGAGCAAGATAAGACACTAAAATGCTTTGAGGTTGTGATCCAGCTTGGTAGCATTTTGGCTGTTATTGTGATGTTTTTTAAGCGTTTAGGACGCGATTTTAATCTAATAATTAAGCTTATTATTGGTTTTGTGCCTACTGGATTGATTGGTTTAATGCTTTATAAATATATTAAAGAGCTTTTTTCGCCTAATACAGTAGCTTATGCCTTGATTGTTGGTGGCGTGATTTTTATAATTGTAGAATGGTATAAACTTCGCAAAAATAAAATAAATTTTAAACAAATCAGCACAATTAGCACCCAAGCAAATACGCAAGATGAAATTTCGCAAATTTCATATAAACACGCCTTTATCATCGGCCTAGCGCAGTGTTTTGCTATGATACCTGGGACATCACGCAGTGGCGCTACTATCATCGCTGGCTTATTGTGCGGATTATCAAGGCAAGCAGCAGCTGCTTTTAGCTTTTTGCTAGCTGTGCCTACAATGCTTGTGGCCACACTCTATGATAGCTACAAAAACCGCGAAATTTTCATAGAAAATAGCCAAAATATTTTATGGTTTTTACTTGGTGGGGCGGTGGCTTTTGTGGTGGCTCTTTTGGTTTTGCGCTTATTTTTAAGATTTGTATCGCGTTTTTCTTATATTAGTTTTGGCGTGTATCGCATTATTTTAGGGACTATATTTTTGCTTTTTGTGTTATAAATTTTATTTTAATGTTAAATAAAATCAATAAATTTTAAGCTAAATTTTATGTATTTATAATAAAATTGCGCTTTTTATTTAATTTTGGATCGGTAGCTCAGTTGGTTAGAGCATCCGGCTCATAACCGGATGGTCCCAGGTTCGAGTCCTGGCCGATCCACCACTGATGCTTTTTTTATCTTGAAAGCAATTCATTATGATAAATAAAATTTCAACTTGGCAAAAACAAAGATTTATTTGGTTTTTGATGGCTTTTGCTTCGATTTTGCTTGTAATCATCGCGCATTCGTTTTTTCAGCATTATTTATATATGCCACCTTGTGAGCAATGCGTTTATATTCGCTTTGCTTTTTTGTGTATGGCTTTGGGCGGGATTGTAGCTTGTATTAACCCAAAAATCATTATTTTAAGACTTTTTGGCTATGCTTTTGGCTTTTTTGCTTGTATTTTTGGCATGACGTGTAGCGTTAAATTATTAAATATCCACAAAGCAATCCAAAGCGAAAATCCCTTTGGCGTGCAAAACTGCTCGCTTTATCCGCATTATCCTTTTGGTTTAAAATTTGATGAATGGTGGCCTGGCTTGTTTTTGCCAACTGGTGGCTGCGGTATCGATAGCCCAGCAGTGCCGCCAAATGTCCATTTAAGCGATATTCAAAGCTATTTTATCAATTTATACAGCGATGGTTGGTTTTTACTACCGCAATTTAAAATTTTAAATATGGCACATTGTACGCTTTTTGCCTTTGGGCTTGGCTTTGTTTTGCTTTTTATAATGGGATTTTGCATGGTTTTTGCTAGCTTTAAGGCGCGAGATTAAAAGCAAAATCACAATTTAGCCAAATTTTATTTAATCATTATAAAAAAATCAGTAAAATCGCGCCAAATTTCGCAGGATTAAAATGAAACTCTTACAAGCAAAACTAAGCGATATAGCGCGCATGCAAAATTTAGTAGCAGATGAAGTAGCCCGCGGTATAATCCTAGCAAGAAGCGATGACGAAGTAGCCACAAATATCCGCTCATATTTACTAGCTCTTAACGATGAAAACGAGCTTTTGGGATATTGTGCTTTACATGTTCAAAACGCCAAGCTTGCTGAAATCCGTAGTCTAATCGTAAATAAAAACGCAAGGCGCATGGGAGTTGGGCGAGCATTAGTTAATGAGCATTTAAAAAAAGCTTGTGATTTGGAGCTAAAACAAGTTTTTACTCTAACTTATCAGCGCGAATTTTTTGAAAGTCTAGGATTTAAAGAAATTGATAAAAAAGATCTGCCAGCACAAAAAATTTGGAGCGATTGCATTAAATGCAAACACTTTCCAAACTGCGATGAAATCGCGCTTATCATTGATGTAAATTTTAATAATATCACTAGTTAAAATTTACAATAAATTAAAATTAACTAACAAATTTTAAAGGATTTACTTTGACAAAAACACAAAATTTAGTGTCTGCTGCAAATAGCCTAAGTCTTGGGATTTCTATCGTAGTAGCCGTGCTTATAGGCTTTGGGCTTGGTTGGTGGGCAAGAAGCCTTACAGGCTCAAATCTCGCCCTTGGTATTGGCATTTTCATAGGCGTAGCAGCTGCTATAAATAATGTCTATAAAGCGTATAAATCTCAGCAAAAAAGCTACGATGAGCTAAATCAAAATCCTTGTAAAAATGATAATCCAAAAAACGAAAATGCTTAAAAAATTTGCCTTATTTTATGCTGGGCTGGATTTGGCTTTGATAGCCGTGTGTGCGTATTTTGGAGCTATTCATATTCTTAATTCTCAGCTTGGCTTGATTTGTGCTTTTTTAATAGCTCTTGCTAGCTTTTATGGCTATGCAAAACGCGTAAAATTAAAAGCGCAAAATGCCGTTATTAACGATATTGATGATGAAATTTTTGACGATGAAATTGATGAACTTAGCAAAAATAATTATGATGAAATTTTAACTAAAACCCCAAATAAAATAGAACAAACCCCAAAAACTAAACCAAATTTTAATGATCCAAACGCAAAAAATCCCACAAAGGCTAAAATTCCATTTAGCGCGTATGAGTTTATTGGTGCTTTTGGGCCACTTCGCTTGGCGGGTTATGCTCTTTTGGTGCTTTGTTTTTTTGGGCTACTTAAAAATAATCTTTTTGAGCCGATATCTTTTTTAGCTGGCGTTGCGATAATGCCCTTTGGCGCGCTTTTAGCTAATGTTTTAAAGGATTAAATTGAATATTACCTTAGCAATTTTATTATCTCTTGCTCCCTTGATGATGGCTGGCGGGCTTGTTTTTATCGCTGATGGCTTGCTAGTAAGCTCGGCTGGGGTTTTGCTAGCGCGCATAAATGCTAGTGAGCTTGGCATAGGCATTGTAAATGCGTGCTTTTTTGCTGGTGCGCTAACTTGCACATTTTGTGCGCAGTGGCTTTTAGCGCGCGTGGGCTATATTAGAGCTTTTAGCGTGTTTAACGCTATTTTTGCGCTTTCGGCCTTGCTTGGTGTTTTTAGCGATAGCTTAATTTTATGGGGATTTTTGCGCTTTTTTATGGGTTTTGCTTATTATAGCATTGTGCTAGTAATAGAAAGCTGGATAAATGCTCGCATAATCAACTCAATTCGCTCTCGCACGCTTGCAATTTATGAGGTTTTATTTTATAGCTCATTTGCTATTGGCGCAGCTTTTATTGCTTTAAAATTAAGCGCAGCCCATGTGCTTATAATTAGTGCTATTTTCATTGTTTTAGGCTTTGTTCCGCTTAGTTTATTGGGCATTAAAAGTCCTAGCATTCCAAACGCTACAAAAATTAGTATGCCAAATATTTACGCAGTGCCTAGCCTTGCGCTAATAGCTAGTTTTATAGGCGGATTTTGTATAAATGGCTTTTTGAGTATGGCAACGCTTTGGGCTATACTTAGTGGATTAGGCGAGAATGGCGCAGCGATGGTGATTATTTTAGGGATGATGGGCGGATTTTTATCGCATTTGTTTTTTGGGAATTTAAGCGATAAATTTGGGCGCAAAAATGCTATGATTGTAGCTTGCTTGCTCTCTTTATCTGCTGTGCTTGGTTTTATATTTTTAAAGCCAAATGGAATTTTAAGCTATGTTTTGATTATTCCACTAGGTGCTGGAATTTTCGTGCTTTATGCGCTTGCGCTTGCTAGGGCAAATGATGAGATAAAAGACAAAACAATGTGTGTAGAAGTTGGCAGGGCGCAGTTATTTAGCTATTTATTAGCTAGCTTGATAGCAACGCCACTAATAGGCCAATTGATGAAAATTTTTGGCGCAGATGGTTTTATGTATTTTTATGCTTTTGCGCTTAGTTTTTTGGTGATTTTTGCTAGCTTTAATAAAAGCGTGCAAAAAGACAAACGAACGCCATTTACAAGGCGATTTAAAATATTTTCAAGCCAAGTAAAATGATTATAGTAAATCAACCAAACCAGCCAATAATCGATAAAGAATTAAAAGATAAAAAAACTAGTAAAAGCGAAAAAACTACCACCGAGCAAAGCCCAAAAAGCTTATTTTCAAAAGCCGATATACTTGATGAGCAAAGTGCTTTAATTGATAAAAAGCTAGCAAATCTCACAAACAAACTCTTAAACAGCCTAAAATCAGGCGAACAAAGCCTAAATGGCAAAGCCTTACAAGTTGCGCCAAATTTAGCAAGCGATATAAAAGAATTATTAAAAGAGCTAAAAAACCACGAAGAATTATCAAAATTTACACAGGCCTTACAAAAGTTCATTAAACCAATAGACAATATCAAAGCCCAAAGCCTTACAAATCATATCCAAAACTCAGGCATAATGCTTGAAGCTAAAATCGCTCAAAGCCTAGAACCACAAAGCTTTCCAGCCAAAATAAAAGAGCTAATTAGCCTAATGAAAAATGTTAGCTCAAATGAATTAAAAATGGGCATTTTAAACCTGCCAAATGATGCGAGTGCTAGTAAAAATTTAAACGATCTAAACGAGCTTTTAAGCGCTAGTAAAAATGCTAAAAACGCGCTTATTAAGCATTCAGCACTTAATTTATTGCTTGAAGGGGCTAATAAATTTGAAAATTTAGTAAAATTTTTAGATAAATTAAGCCAAAATCCAAAGCCAAGTGCTTCATCAATCAATGCTTTTAACACGCTAGAAAAAAACCTAGATGAAATAATGAAAAGCATAAATAATCTAAACCTTGAAGCACAAAATTTAAAACCAGCCAAGCAAATTCGCCAAGCAATAAACCAAAACGCAAATGAGCTAAAATCCGCCCTTGACATGCTAAAAAACGGCGATAAAAACTATAAAATCGCCCTAAATAATCAAAACAACGCCCAAAACCAAACAAACCAAAGCCAAAATCCAGCCCAGAATTTAGCCCAAAATATGCTAAATAAGGATTTTAAAGCTATGCCACAAGATCTTTTAAATCAAGCAATTAGCCAAAATATAAACGGCACAAATATCCAAAGCAAAATTAGCGCCATCGCAAACCGCATAAATAGCCTAATTACCTCAATAGACCCAAAACTAGCAAGTATAAAAAACGAATTAAGCGAGATTAAAAGCTTAGAGCGCGCTAGTAAAATAGCCCAAAAAGAACTTAGCAAAATAAAAGCCAATGAACCAAACGAAGCCTTAAAAAACTTACAAAATGATTTAAAAAGCGTGCTTTTAAACCTGCGCGAAAGCTCACAAACTCAAAATTTACAAAACATAAACCAAGCAGTAAATAGAATGCTAACCCAAATCGAAATCCACCAGCTAATGAGCTACGCACAAAACTCAATCCAAACCTACCTGCCATACACCTGGGACGAGCTAGCTAGCTCCCAAGTAGCCTTTAAACGCGGGAAAAAAGACAGATTTTATGCAAGAATTGAGCTAAATTTTATAAAATTTGGCGATATAAGCGTGGTTTTAGGACTTAGTGAAAATAAATATTTAGACATCAGCATTCAAACCGCAAAGGCTGATTTTAAGGATATGATTTTAGCGCGCACAAGCGAACTAAAACAAGCCATAAGCGCGCAAGGGCTAATCATAAATAGCTTTTTTTTAAGCAATAAAAACACACAAAACGCCTATGAAAAAGTAGAGCAAATCGAGCTTGGCTATAATGTAAAAGCTTAGTTTAAAATTTTAAAATTTTAAAGCTGTTTTTGAAATTTTAAAAACTAATTTTAAAATTTTAAAAGATGATTTTAAAATTTGGGCGCGGTAATACTAGCGGCTTTTAGCCAAACTTGCTAAAAGCCATATTTATAAAGATGAAATTTTAAAATTTGGCTTAAATAATCACAAATCTATCATCTTTGCGTTTTGGAGCCTTAGGCTGTGTTGCAGGGTAGCCAAGTGTAAGCATAGCTATCATTTCGCCTTTATCTGGGGCGTATTTTTGGGCTATGATTTTGCCAAAACCAGTTTGGATAGGTGCTGTCATCCAGCAAGTCCCAAGCCCTAAATCAGCAGCGGCGATGGTTAGATTTTGCGTAGCAGCACTAATGCTTTGAAGCACGGCAAAATTTTTATGCTCGTAGTTTTTTTGCTCAAAAACCAGCACATAAACAGGCGCATCGCCAAGACTTTTCATAAAAGTTAGCGTTTCTTTAATAACCTCAGGATAATCCTTAAAACGCTCTTCAAGCATCGGGCGCATTTTTTCGCTCACGCCTTCCATAAAGCTTAAAAGCTCGGCTTTTTTCTCATTTGAGCGCACCGCGACAAAATACCACGGCTGTAAATTCGTAGCTGATGGTGCCATACAAGCAGCTTGTAAAATCGTTGTGATTTGCTCATCGCTTGGCATTGTGTTTTGGTATTTGCGCACAGAACGGCGCGCATAAATGGCATCGATAGTCTGCATTTTCGCTCCTTAATTTTAAATTAAACCTTGCATTGTAGCAAAGAAAAAAAATATATTTTTTAAATGTAAATTTTAAATGTCGCAAAAAGTAGTAAAATTGAAATTTTAAAAAGTATTTTAGTTTTTTTAGGCAAACATTAAGCCCAAAATCTCTTTTATAATTGCTCCATATTATGCTATGATATCAAAAAAACCACTAAAACAAGGTAAAAAATGGATATCAGCAAAGAAGTAAATTTTATTTGGAATATCGCCGATAAACTCCGTGGCGCATACACCAGCGACAAATACAAAGATGTCATTATCCCTATGGTGATTTTACGCCGTTTTGAGTGTGCTTTGGCTGATACCAAAAGCAAAGTTTTAACCAAGTTTAGCGCAGATGCTAGCTGTCCAGTTACTGTGCTAGAAAAAGCAAGCGGATATAACTTTTATAACACAAGCCGTTTTGATCTAAAAGAGCTACTAAACGACCAAAACAACATAAAAGCAAATCTTTTAAACTACATTGACGGATTTAGCGCAAATATAAAAGAAATACTAGCAAATCTAGATTTCCCAAAACAAATAGAAAAAATGCATAAAGAAAACTGCCTTTTTAGCATAGTAAAGGCTTTTAGCGAGCTAGACCTTGACCCAGCAAGCGTGCCAAATCACAAAATGGGCTACATCTTTGAAGACATTATACGCAGATTTAGCGAAAACGCAGAAGCAGGCGACCACTACACAGGGCGTGATATCATCGCTCTTATGGTAGAAATTCTACTTTTTGATGCTGATGTTAGCGGAGAAAATAGAGTTATTTCTGTGCTAGACCAAGCTTGTGGCACAGGCGGTATGCTCTCAGTCGCAAACGAAACCATAAAAGAAAAAAACAAACACGCCGTAGTTTATCTCTACGGACAAGAGATAAACGGCGAGTCCTATGCTATTTGTAAAGCCGATATGTTAATCAAAGGTCAAAAAGAGCAAAATATCCTAAAAACTGATACTTTAAAAAATAATGAATTCGCAAATGAAAAATTTGATTTCATCATAGAAAATCCACCTTTTGGCACGCCCTGGGGTGGAGAAAAGGCAAAAGATGGCGTAGAATATGCTGTAAAAAAAGCCTTTGAAGAAAAATCTCGCTTTCTAGCAGGCTTGCCAGCTAAAAGCGATGCTCAGCTACTTTTTATGCAATCAGCCTTAGAAAGGATAAAAGATAATGGCAAAATCGCCATTATCCAAAACGGCTCGCCGCTTTTCTCTGGTGATACACTCTCAGGCGAAAGCCAAATTCGCCGTTATTTACTAGAAAACGACTATATAGACGCTATTATCGCCTTGCCTACTGAGCTTTTTTATAACACAGGCATAGCCACTTATATTTGGGTGCTAAGAAAACAAAAGCCTAAGGATCGCAAAGGCAAACTAGCCTTAATAGATGCTAGCTCACTTTTTTTCAAACTTCGCAAAGCCATGGGAAACAAACGAAACGAGCTAAGCAAAGAAAACATCGCCCAAATAATCAAAATCTACACAGAATTTCAAAACTCAAATTTATGTAAAATTTACTCAAATAGCGAGTTTATCTATAAAGAATACACCATTATGACCCCACTTCAAAAAAGCTACTCTATCACAAATGAAAGCCTAGAAAATCTACCAAGCGCATTTTATAATGAAAGTAAGCTAGCAGACCTACTATCCAAAGACGAACTAAGCCCAAAAGAGCAAAAAGAGCTAGAAAAGCAAAAAGGCGCAAAAGTGCTTTGCGAAAATATCACGCAAAAGCTAAAAACAAAAACAAGCCATAAAGTGTATTTAAACAAAGACGAGTTTATAAAAGTGCTTAAAGCAGTTTTAGAAAATGACGCCAAAACCCTAGAAAAAATCGCCGCCGCCCTAAGCTGTGATGATGAAAACGCAGATATTCAAACAGACAAAAAAGGCGAAATTCTATATGATAAAGACTCAAAAGACAGCGAGTTAATAAACATAAATGCCGATATTGATGAATATATGAAAAAAGAAGTCTTGCCACACTTAAAAGGGGCAAAGGCTTTTGATGAAAACAAAATCGGCGCAGAAATCCCCTTTACTCGCTATTTCTACAAATACCAAAGCCCAAAAAGCACAGAGCAAATAAAACTAGAATTCCAAAGATTAGAAAAAGAAACAAAAGAGCTTGAAAATGGGCTTTTTGATGAGTAATAAAAGAAATAATATAAAAAAGCTTAGAGTATCATCTCTTTCGAGTATTCACCTAAGTCATGGCGATTTGATCCCTAAACTGCGTGGATTATATGATAAATTTTCTTATAAAATACTATATAAAAAAAACTAATAAGGTGCCTTTTGATGAGTAATCAAAATATAGAATTCAAAGATAGCCAAATCCATTGGATAGGTCACATTCCAAAACACTGGGAGATTAAAAAAGTAAAAGATGGTTTTTATCTAAAAAAAGATAAAGCATTGATTGAAAATCCTGTGGTTTTAACTCTTGCTAGAAGTGGAATAAAAGTTAGAGATTTAGAAAACAATGAGGGTCAATTTGCTAAAAGTTATTTGGAATACAATCCAGTAGAAATTGATGATTTGCTTTTAAATACTATGGATTTACAAAGTGGGGATAATTGTAATATTTCAAGAATTCAAGGTGTAATAAGTCCAGCTTATGCAAATTTGCGTTACAAAAATGGTTTTAGTCCAAATTTTTATAACTACTATTTTAAAATTCAATATTGGACTTTTGCTTTTTTTACTCACGGCAAAGGCGTATCTTACGAAAACAGATGGACTTTAAATAATCAAACTTTGATGAGATTTCCATTATTAGTCCCCCCGCTCAATGAACAAAAAGAAATAGCAGAATTTTTGGATAAAAAGTGCACTAGTATTGATAGCAGTATAGAGAATTTAGAACAAAAGACAAAGAGCCTAGCAGAATACAAAAAAGCCCTTATCAAACAATGCGTAACCAAAGGACTAAATCCTAAAATTTTAGAATTTAAAGATAGTGGAATTCCTTGGATAAGGCAAATCCCAAAACACTGGGAGATTATACGACTTGGCTATATTTGTAATAAACTAAATAGAAAAATTGATGAAAATGATGAGCCGTTGATATGCTCTAACAAAGGACAAGTTGCTTTTAGAGATAAAAACGCTTGTGGTAAAATGCTAAGTGAAAACCATACAATGCAAGGAATTCAAGTTGGAGATATAGCTATTCATGGTATGGATACTTGGCATGGAGCAATAGCTTATTCAAATTTAAAAGGTAAAATTACTGGTGTAGTTCATGTTTGTGATAGCAAGGAAAACAATAAATTTATAGTTTATTTTTTACAATATTTAGCTATTCAAGGCGTTTATAAACTTATTTCAAATGGCGTTCGTGGCAATACTAGCGATTTTAGAAGTTGGAATTCCGTTAAAAATATTTATATAATTGTGCCACCACTCAACGAGCAAAAAGAAATAGCAGAATTTCTAGATAAAAAGTGCGAGAAAATAGATAATTTAAGCGCAAACTACAAAGAGCAAATAAAAACTCTAAAAGAATATAAAAAAGCCCTAATATATGAGTGTGTAACAGGCAAAAAGCAAATTTAAAAGGATAAAAAATGGCTAAAACTCTATATGATGAAAAAACAGGTTATCAAGCTGATATAATAAAAGAATTTGCCAAAAATGGAATTTTTGAGCGAAGTGCTACATGCTATGATAAAAATTTAGCAATGGATAAAGAGCTGCTTTTGGAATTTCTAAAAGCTACGCAAGAAAAAGCCCTAAATGCTTTAAATCTAAGTGATGATGAAATAATCGCAAAAATAAATGAATATATCATAAAAGAGGGAATTTTATACTGCCTTAAAAATGGTGTGGATATAAATGGCTATGATTTTAAGCTAGTTTATGATAGACAAAGATCAGGCTTTAACGCTGATTTAGCACAAAAATACGAGCAAAACAAAATAAGCATAATGCAAGAAGTAAATGCTGATAAGGACAATAAAGAGCGTGTAGATCTTGTAATATTTGTAAATGGTATAGCCTTTGCGTGTATGGAGCTAAAAAGCAATTACTCAGCCCAGAGCGTAGAACACGCTATAAAGCAGTATAAAGAGGATAGAAACCCAACTACAAGACTATTTGATGCTAGGCTTGGGGCGGTGGTGTTTTTTGCGCTGGATTTACACGAGTGCTATATGAGCACAGAGCTAAAAGGCTATGGGACAAAATTTCTACCTTTTAACAAAGGCAAAGGCAAGAACAGTAGCACAGGCGCAGGAAATGACAATAGAGATGATAAAATAAGTGATGTGTGGTATCTATGGGAAGAAGTGCTAGTAAAAGATAATATCATAAACTTAATAGTAAATTTTATATTTGAAGAAAATGGCATGATGATATTCCCTCGCTATCATCAAATGGATCTAGTAAATAAAATACAAAGCGATATCCTATCTAGCAATGAATATAAAAACTATCTAATTCAGCATAGCGCAGGCTCAGGCAAGACAAAAAGCATAGCATGGCTAGCATACGCACTAAGTGGTCTATACAAAAATGGCTCTGTGTGCTTTGAAAGTGTAATAATAGTAACTGATAGAAAGGTAGTAGATAGACAACTCCAAGATGAGATAAAAAAGCTAAAACACCAAGAAGGTTTTATCAAAACCCTAGACGATAAGTGTGGCTCAGCAGAGCTAAAAGAAGCACTAAAAAGCAATACAAAAATAATAGTAACTACTATACAAAAGTTTTTGTATATCAAAGATGATTTAAAAAACTTTGGCATAAAAAGTGCGGTGATAATAGACGAGGCGCACTCAAGCACGAGCGGTGGAGATATGGAGGCTTTATTAGATACGCTAAGTAGTGATTTTGGCGGTGCGAGCAAGCCTAGCAATATCAGTCTTTTTGGCTTTACAGCTACACCAAAGCCTAGCACCTTGCAGATATTTGGGCAAAAGAACGAAGATGGCTTTTATGTGCCATTTCATCTATATTCAATGAAACAAGCCATAGAAGAGGGCTGTATCATAAATGTGTTAGAAAACTACACTACTTTTAATACATTTTATAAAATAGCGCTAAACGAAGATGATAAAGAAGTAAAAGAAAGCAAAGCAAAACGCCAAATAAGAGATATAATCAAAAATAATAGTGATATCATAAAACAGCGTGTAGGCGTGATAGCCGAGCATTTTGCTGGTAGTGGCTCTGCTCTGCTGGGCGCTAAGGCAAAGGCTATGGTGGTGTGTGAGGATATAGAGAGCGTGATAAGGTATTTTAGAGCGTTTAAGGACTATTGTGATAGCAAAGGATATGATTTTAAGCCTTTGATAGCATTTAGTGGCGAAGTAGTGATAGATGGCGAAGTGTTAAGCGAGCGTGGGATAAATGGCATAAGTGAGAGTGCTTTGCCAAAAGAGTTTGACAAAGATGAGCGAAGAGTGCTTTTTGTAGCAAACAAATATCAAACTGGCTTTGACCAAAACAAGCTTTGCGTGATGTATGTGATAAAAAAGCTACAAGGCATAAGTGCGGTTCAAACGCTCTCACGCCTAAATAGAATTTGCCCTGAATATCCACAAAAAACTACTTTTGTGCTTGATTTTGTAAATCAATTTGATGATATTATGGAGAGCTTTGCGCCGTATTATACGCACACTTGGCTAAAAGACGGAATTGATATGGCTGATTTGATTGATATTAGCGCAAAGATAGATGGATATAATATCTTAATGCCACTTGATGAATATAGCGTAGCAAATGCTATCGCTACTATGGGTAAAAAAGCTCAAAGTATGATAAAACCGTATTTTACAAAAGTAGTAGGTGAAATAAATAAGCTAGATGACAAGCACAAACAAGAATTTAAAGGGTTGCTTATAAAGTATTTAAATATTTATGTGCGTTTAAAACTCATTTTTGGTGATACTTTTAGCGATGAGCTAAAAAATAGATATGTTTTTATAGATATTTTGCTAAGACATATGGTAGAAGTCGTAAAAAATGGCGAAAATATAGAAATAAATATAAGCATAGAAAATGTCCAAGTCCTAGAAGATGAAACTTACACGGGAGTAAAAGTGATATCAGATCCGGTAATGGAGCTTAGCGCATTTGGGGCGATGACAATCAAAACATCTAAGCTAGATCTACTCTCAAATATAATAAGAAAAATCAATGAAAATCTAGGGCTAAGCGCGGAAGAAAACGCAGAAATTCAAGCAATAATAGACATCACAAATCAATTACTAAATAGCGAAACACTACAAAGCGGAGCAAAAAATAATACTAAAAGTGATTTTACAAAACTTTACAATGATGAAGTTGTAGATATTTTGACAAGTAACTATGAGAATTTTAGCTCTTTTTATGGTGCGTTGCTGGACAACGATATTTATAGGAATGAGATTTTTGCACCACTTTCAGATGATATTTATAACAACATCCAAAAAAGATGAGTATAAATAATAAACACAATAAAGGGTAGTAAAATAAAGCAGGAAATATTTTCATCGTTGTAGCATAGTTGTAATTTAAAAATTACAACTATGCTAAAGCGCGATATAATCGCTAGAATTGTGGTTTTAACCCCATGCTTTTACACTTGTAATGAGTTAATAATTTTAGTAATTATGCTAGCCTTTTACTATCTAATATCCGTCTTTTTACTACCAAAATACTCTATTAAATTTTGCTTTTAGCATGGTGAAATATTCTTTAATAGTCCTTGCTGAAAGTCTAAGTTTTTAGCTATTTCATCTGCTGTAATATATGGTTTTTTTGGCACTAATGCCTTTATAGACGCGTTTGTAAATTTCATTTTTTGTCCTTTTTTTTGAAAAAGGGTGACAAAAATTTTAAAATTTTGCTTTGGTGCTGGATTGTAACCTGAATTATAATGAAACAAACTGAAAGCAACTGAAAACAACTTTTTAGCAAAACGCTCTAAAAATCGGGCTTAAAAACATTTTGTGAAAGCTTTTGAAAAGAACTTGAAAGAACTGGTGGCGGACAGGGAGGGATTCGAACCCTATTTTATGCTTGTATTTGAATAAAATCTATACTTGTTTTGTTATTTTCTAGCCAAATTTTAGCCCCGTAATTAAGGCTAGAATTTGACACAAAATTTTTAATTACTTTTCTATTTTTTATTTGTTTTTCGTGGTTTATTATATACATTTGAGTGTCTGCGTAGAAAATTTTAAGTGTTGATTGTTTTATTTGTGTTTCGTGGTTTTTACATTGAATCAAAATTACTTCATCATCAGCCCAGGCAATTAAATCTATGCCTTCATCTTTTTTTCCTTTTGAGATTCCGTTATAAAAAATTTTAAATCCTTTATTTTCGTATATTTTTGCTATTTTTGTTTCGTATTCTTTTCCTTTTATTATTTTATTTTCTTGTTTTTTCTTTTTTTTAAAAGCCATAAAAATTAAAATTATAGTAGCTAGGCTTATTAAGATGATAATTGTTTTTAACATTATTCAATTTCCTTTTTTAAAATTCTTGTTTTCATATCTGCTAAATAATATTCTTGTTCTTTTTCAGTTAATTTATCAAAAATATTTATTAGTTCTTTATGTTTTTTGTTTAACATATTTTGTTCTTGTTTGTTAAAATTTTCAATTATTTTATACAAGTTAGGTTTTTCTTGTTTCCAATTGTATAATGTTGGTGTTGTTATATTGATGTATTTGCATAGTTCTCTTATTGTCAAAATTTTACCTTTTACTATTGACTTTGTTTTAACTATTTGCTATAATTCTGTCTAAATTATTTATACAAATTGCTACATTGTTTAAATAATTATACTTTTTTGATTTATAAAAAGTCAAATTTTGACCTGAGCAAGTCTTTAAACTACTCTTTTGGCTAGCTGTCCTTTTATCATCAGTGCGGCTAGTCATTATGTTTACACTGATGAAATAAACGCAATTTAAAGGATAACTGATGATATTGCAGCATCAATTCACAATTTCTTATGAAGTATTAGGTGGCTATGTGAAAGCCGTGAAGGCAGGCAAGTTTAAAAACGACTCAGGCGAAATAGTCGATTATGGCTCAAGTGTTAGAATCATCTGCACTAACATTATTCAAAACGATACAATCGATACTGATACAGGCTTTGCTAATAGTTTTGATAGACAATTAAGCTTTAAAATTTCTTGCCCTGATGATAAAGAAGCAGGTAATTTAGCAATGCAATTACAAAAAGAAATAATTAATAAACGCCCTATATATTTAGAAGCTGATTTGCCTGTAAGGCGCAATGATGGTTCATTTGAAGTGTCTGTAGTAAATGTTAAAAATTTATCTGAGAAAAAATCAATTTCTAAATAGTTTTAACAAAAAGCCCTTTTTTGGGCTTTTGATTAAGGCTATTAACGATGCTGGCAGTGATAGTCAATTTTTTTTGAAAGGTTAAGCGATGAAAGAAAATTCTAGTTTAAAAACTAAAATTCTTGCAGGTGTTGCATTAGTTTCTGCTGTTGCTAGTAGTGCTTCTGCTGCTGTTACTATGAACACTGATGGCTCTGTTACAGGTTCTTTGAGCACTGATACTTTTATGGGCATTGCAGGTTTAGTAATAACTGCTTGCGCTGTTATGTGGGCCGCTAAAAAAGGCATTGCTCTTATTCGTTAATTTTAATGCTCTGCTTTTGCAGGGCATAGAAGGCATTTTATGGATATATCTTTTGTTAAATTTGGTTTATTTATAAATAGCTATTTTGGCGTTCTTATTGCTTTTTGCGCTGCTGCTAAGTCTGTGCTTTTTGCATTTAATGTTTTAAATAAAGATTAACAAAATGAATAATTTAGAAAGTAATAAACATATTTTAACTGATTTGTTGATGAGTGATTATGCTTTTTTGATGTCACTTACTGGTATTTTGGTTGGTTTTTGTTTTATGTTTATTAGTTTTTATATTGTTACTAATATAAAAGCTTAATTTTTTAAAAGGTTACACTGATGAATAATAAAACTGATTTGGTTAAATTTGTTGATTTTCAAAAATTTTATTATGTTTTTAATGAAGAGTATTTAAAAGTTGCGCGCGAATTTTTACCTGAAATGAAAAAAGAATCAAAATATTGTAATTTAACTGCTTTTCCTATTTATAATCCAGAAAAAAAAGAATGTTTTTTTTACTATTGCTTTAACATTAAAGATTATTTTAAACATAAAATTATTTCTCACAATAATTATAAAGTAACTATGTATGAAAATCCAGCGCATTATTTTAATGTTCTTGTTGGTTTGGTTCTTAGCACTTGTGCTTTTCATAGATTGTCTATTGATTCTAAACAATATGAAATGCCTTCTGGTTATTGTGATTTTTGTTTAGAAAGTTACCAAAATTTAAAAAAATTTGTTTCTTTTGGCAATTTTGATGATAGTTTTAAGACTGATTATTTTTCGCTGATTGATTAAAATTTTTACCCCTTTAAAATTTAGAAAGGTTTTAATTTTATGCTTAATAGATTTCATTACGAGCATCTTTTTTATGAAAAAGAGCTTGATGACTTAGCTTTTAATTATTATTTGAGATATGAGTATTTTATGAATTTAAAAGAAAATAAGCACGCTCAGATTTGTTTAAAAATGTTTAAACTTATTTGCACTTCTCAAAGAATTTTAAAATCTTTGTTGGCAAAGGCATAGAATATGCTAAATATTTTAGATGTTCCTGCTTTTGATTATTTTTTTACAATCTTTTTTTATTTTACTATATCAGCATTGCCTTTGTTGTTAGCTTTTACGCTTTTTACAAATAAATTATTAAAGTAGGTTTTTATGAAAAAATGTATAAAAATTTTTTTTGTTTTAATGGTATTAAAATTAAGTTTATTAAATGCTTCATCAATAAAAAGCGATTATAAAGAATTTTGTAAGAATGAAAAATTTTTAATGTTTATTCTAAATTCTTTAAAAGAAAATCCAAATGATGAGTATTCAAAAATTTTTGCCCGCAAATTTAATGAACGCTGCGGTTTAAAAATACGCATTCAATAGTATAAATATAATGAAAAAAATTTTATTATTTTTATTTATTTTAAATAGTATTGTTTATGCTGTTGGTGCTCGACCTGATAATATTGCTTTGCCTGAAACTTTATCAAAATGTATAAATAAATTTAAAAATAGAACAATAGAAGTTATTCATAAAACTAGTGAAGTTACTTCTATTTTTAAGGGTCGTCCTTTCCAAAGCAATAATGATACATTTGCATATTATATTCTTTTTGCTAATCGATATTTTTATGCGAATTTTGATACTAGTATTCCTTCAAATCCTTGGGGCATAACTTTTGATAGTATAAATTCTCTTAGATGTTTGCCCCTTTCTTATGATTATAATAATGTAGTTAATCAACTTGCTTGTTTTGAAGAAAATGAATTTACTCTAGCTGCTTATAGTGATAATGTTTGTACTGTTTTTACTTCATATTTTTACGAAAATGCTTCTTCTGGCACGCCTACTTTGCCAGATTGGAGTATAAAAGATAAGTCTTATTATAAATCAGATTATACAGTAAATCTTGTTGGCTTAGGTATTCCTCAAAATAGATCTGGATTGTATGGTGGTTATTCAAATTTCTTAGCTTCTGATGCTAATGAAAATGCATATAATTTTACTTTTTTATTTACTGGTTGTTCTTTACCTAATAAA
The DNA here is from genome assembly GCA_009827235.1 of Candidatus Campylobacter infans. GTDB lineage: Bacteria > Campylobacterota > Campylobacteria > Campylobacterales > Campylobacteraceae > Campylobacter > Campylobacter infans. The sequence goes on from SPMW01000002.1 coordinate 118,619, forward strand.
ATTAATACTGACACTGGCGAATGCGTTCCAAATTGTGATGAGTCCAAAGGGTTTTTTTGGTCGCAAAATTTAAATCAATGTGTAGATAGTTGCGAAACTATTACAAATAGAGTAGATCGTTTTAAATGTTATTGTAAAACTATTAATAATAGTGATTATATCGGGCATTCTATTGGCGATGGTTTAAAATCTTTTGCTAGCGGTTCGTGCGTTCAAGGTCCTAATGGTCTTAATTGTGGTTCTATTGAAGTTGTGAATTGGCAGTATAAAGATTGGGGTTCTAAAAATGTTCCTAACGAGTATTTAAACTCATCATCTTGTGTTTTACAATGCGGTAATGGCAATATTGTGTTTGATCATAAGCTTTGGCTAGATAGCACGAAAAATCCTTCTACTCTTTCTGGTATTGACAAAATTTGCTTAACTAATGATAAGGTTGAATCTAATTTGCCTGATTTTGACAAAGAAGAAGACCCTGATAATTGTGATAGCCTTGCTACCAAAGCAAAAATTTATGAATATACTTCAAGATTAAACGCTAATCCAAATGATATTTATGCCCGTAAAGGTGCTGAAATTTTAAATACTCAATGTAACGCAGGTATAACAATACCTGAAATATCTAATCCTGGCGGTGGTGGCTCTGGCGGCGATGGCTCTGGCGGCGATGGCTCTGGCGGCTCAGGCTCTGGCGGCGATGGCTCTGGTGGCTCAGGCTCTGGCGGTGATGGCTCTGGCGGTGGTGGCTCTGGCGGCGATGGCTCTGGTGGCTCAGGCTCTGGCGGTGGTGGCTCTGGGGCGATGGTTCTGGCGGTGGTTGCTCTT